>DASTEN010000324.1:0-4149 GCA_035709645.1 Sphingomonas sp. | reverse complement strand
GACGGCATATAAAGAAACCTTTATATTTGCTTCCGGCGGGCTTTCGGGCTAGTGGGCGCGCATCTTACTAGCTTCGGAGAATACCCAAGTGGCCACCGCCCCCGTCGCCTCGGCAAAGAACGACTATGTCGTCGCCGACCTGAGCCTCGCCGAATTCGGCCGCCGCGAGATCGAGATCGCCGAAACCGAAATGCCGGGCCTGATGGCGCTGCGCGAGGACTTTGGCGCGTCGCAGCCGCTGAAGGGCGCGCGGATCACGGGTTCGCTGCACATGACGATCCAGACCGCGGTGCTGATCGAGACGCTGACCGCATTGGGGGCCGATGTCCGCTGGGCGACCTGCAACATCTATTCGACGCAGGACCACGCCGCCGCCGCGATCGCCGCGACCGGCGTGCCGGTGTTCGCGGTGAAGGGCGAGAGCCTGGCCGAATATTGGGATTACGTCGGCGACATCTTCAACTGGGGTGCGGACGGTGACGGCACCACCGCCAACATCATCCTCGACGACGGCGGCGACGCGACGATGTTTGCGCTGTGGGGCGCCAAGCTCGAGGCCGGCCAGACGATGGGCGAGCCGGAGAACGACGAAGAGGTCGAATTCCAGCGCGCGCTGAAGGCGTTCATCGCCAAGTATCCGGGTTACCTGACCGAGACGGTCAAGAACCTGAAGGGCGTGTCGGAAGAGACGACGACCGGCGTGCACCGCCTGTACGAGATCGCGAAGAAGGGCGAGCTGCCGTTCCCGGCGATCAACGTGAACGATTCGGTCACCAAGTCGAAGTTCGACAACCTGTACGGCTGCAAGGAATCGCTGGTCGACGCGATCCGTCGCGCGACCGATGTGATGCTGGCCGGCAAGGTCGCCTGCGTCGCCGGCTTCGGTGACGTCGGCAAGGGTTCGGCCCAGAGCTTGCGCAACGGCGGCGCCCGCGTGCTCGTGACCGAAATCGATCCGATCTGCGCGCTGCAGGCGGCGATGGAAGGCTTCGAGGTCGTGACGATGGATGAGGCCGTCGAACGCGCCGACATCTTCTGCACCGCGACCGGCAACGCCGACGTCATCACCGCCGAGCACATGGCGAAGATGAAGCCGATGTCGATCGTCTGCAACATCGGGCACTTCGACAGCGAGATCCAGATCGCCGCCTTGTCGAACTACCAGTGGACCGAAGTGAAGCCGGGCACCGACCTGGTGAAGTTTCCCGACGGCAAGCAGATCATCATCCTGGCCAAGGGCCGCCTGGTGAACCTGGGCTGCGCGACCGGCCATCCGTCGTTCGTCATGTCGTCGTCGTTCACCAACCAGACGCTGGCACAGATCGAGCTGTGGACGGCGGGCGACAAGTACGAGAACAAGGTCTACGTCCTGCCAAAGCACCTCGACGAGAAGGTCGCCGCGCTGCACCTGGAAAAGCTGGGCGTGAAGCTGAGCAAGCTGACCCCGAAGCAGGCCGGCTACATCGGCGTGCCGGTCGAAGGCCCGTTCAAGCCGGATCACTACCGCTACTGATTTTTCCCCGACATGGTCGGAACAACCTGCACCGCGTCCGACACCCGTCGGGCGCGGTGTTGTATTTTTATGACAGACGGCCGGAGAACGACTTCCGATAGGTTGCTATCGAGTGCCGAAGTCAGGCAACGGGGCGTTCGGGGGGAGTGTCACTGTACGTTTTCGGGATTATCCTTTCATGATCGCATTTGCCGGACGCCGCCGTATCCTGGGCGTCACCGCCTCCGCCTTCGCCCTGATGATCGCCGCGGATGCCGCCGCCCAGACCGCGCCCCCGCCGGATGGCCAGGCAACGCCAGCGGCGCCGACCGCTGCCGACACGGCACCCGAACCCGAAGCGACCGACGTCGTCGTCACCGGATCGCGCATCGCCCGCCCCGAGGTCGATTCGCCCACCCCGGTCACGTCGTTCTCGGCTGCCAACCTGCAGCAGTCGGGCCGCGTCAACGTCACCGATTTCCTGGTGCAGAACCCCGCGCTGCTGGGCTCGTCGACCAGCGCCGACCAGTCCGGGTCGACGGGCGGCTTCGGGGCGACCGGCGTCAACCTGTTGAACCTGCGCAATCTGGGTACCGACCGCACGCTGGTGCTGGTCGACGGTCGTCGCCATGTCGCCGGCCTGCCGGGGTCGGCTTCGGTCGACGTCAACACCATCCCCGCCGACCTGATCGACCGGATCGACGTCACGACCGGCGGCGCTTCGGCGATCTATGGCGCCGATGGCGTGTCGGGCGTCGTAAACTTCGTGTTGAAGCGCAATTTCGAGGGGCTGCTGGTCCGCGGACAGGCCGGCATTTCGGAAGACGGCGATGCGGGCAATCGCTTCTTTTCGGCGACTGCCGGCAAGAACTTCGCTGATGGCCGCGGCAATATCGCGCTGAATTACGAATTCCGTCAGGACGACCGGGTCAGCTCGTTCGATCGTGCGCGGACGGGCGACCCTCTCCAGACCGTCGGCCTGGTCCGTGATCCGGCCGATTTCCCGGACGATCCCAACCGGTTCGATCGCGTGCTCACGAACAATCTGCGCTACGCCGATAGTTCGCGCAACGGCGCGGTCGACCTGAACCTGGACGGCATTCCCGACTTCACGGGCGCGGGGGCGGTCTACAACCGCGGTCGTCTGCTTCCAGGCTCGGGCGGGCTGACCCAGGGCGGCGACAGCACGCCGCTGGCGGGATATCAGGGCGACCTTCAGCCCGACAACCGCATCCACAACGTCAATCTGCTGACCAGCTTCGAAGTGTCGCCCGCGCTGCGCCTGTTCGCGCAGGGCAAGTATGCAAACACCAAGAGCTTCACGGTCGCGCAGCCGAGCTTCGATTTCTTCACCTACCTCGCCCCCGACAACGCCTTCCTGATCGAGCGCTTCGGTGCGGCGGCAGCGGCGAACGGCGCGCTGATCTCTCGCGACAACTTCGATCTTGGCGTGCGCGGCGAATCGACCAAGCGCGAAACCTATCGCGCGGTCGTCGGCGCTGACGGTCGGATCAGCGATAACGCCCGCTACGAACTGTCCTATGTCTACGGCCGTACCGACAGCCGGTTCCTCAGCACCAACTACCGGATCGGCGACCGATACTTCGCGGCGCTCGATGCGGTGCGCGCACCCAACGGCCAGATCGTCTGCCGCTCGACGCTGACGGCAGGCAATATCGATCCCAACAACTACGATGCGCCGGCAACTACCTTCACGACCGGGGCAAACAGCGCCTGTCGCCCGCTGAATATCCTTGGCGAGAACGTCGCGAGCGCCGAATCGTTGGCGTTCATCAACGCCGATCTGGTGAATAGCTACCGGGTGCAGCAGCACGTGGTGTCGGGATCGATCACCGGCGATTTCGGCCAGTTCTTCTCGTTGCCCGGCGGTCCGGTCGATTTCGCGATCGGCGGCGAATACCGCAAGGAAAAGAGCGCATTCGTCTCCGATCCGCTGAGCCAGGCAGGCGCACTTGCCGATCTGGCGCAGATCCTTCCCGAAAGCGGCAGCTTCGACGTGAAGGAAGCGTTCGGCGAGCTGCGCGTGCCGCTGTTCAAGAATGCGCGCTTTGCCGACACGTTGGAACTGAACGCCGCGCTGCGATTGTCGGATTATTCGACGGTCGGCGGTACCACCACCTGGCAGGCGAGCGGCATCTATGCCCCGATCCGCGACATCCGCTTCCGCGGCGGATATTCGCAGGCGGTCCGAGCGCCTAACGTCACCGAGTTGTTCGCCCCGAACAACGGGACTTTCAGCTTCATCAACGACCCCTGTGACCCGCAGAACCTGCCGGAGGGTACGCAATTCCGCGCTGCGAACTGCCGCGCGGCGCTGACTGCGGCGGGGCTGAACGCCGGGCAGATCGCGGCGTTCAATCCGGTCAACGATCCCAGCGCGACCGTCAGCTTGCCGGGTCGATCGGGCGGCAATCGCGATCTTCGCGAGGAAACGGCAAAGACGTGGACGGCAGGCGTCGTGTTGCAGCCGCGCTTCATTCGCGGGCTGACGATGACCGCCGACTGGTACAACATCAAGCTGACCAACGCGATCAACACGCCCAGCGCCCAGACGCTGGTCGATCTGTGCGTCGATCAGCCGACGCTCGACAACATCTACTGCCAGAACATCACCCGCAGCGGGACGACCGGATACG
>DASTEN010000323.1:0-3114 GCA_035709645.1 Sphingomonas sp. | reverse complement strand
GTCGGAGGGCAATCACCCGATCAAGCTCGACCGCGGCGACACGGTCGTCTTTTCATCGAAGCAGATTCCCGGCAACGAAAAGGCGATCGGCGACATCCAGAACCGCCTGGCGGCGATGGGCGTCGGCATCATCACCGACCGTCAGGCCTTCGTCCACGTCTCCGGCCACCCGGGGCGCCCCGAACTGGCGCAGATGTATCAGTGGATCCGCCCGAAGCTGGTCATGCCGGTGCACGGCGAAATGCGGCATCTGGCCGAACATGCCCGCTTCGCCATCGAAAGCGGCGTTCCCGGCGCGGTGATCCAGAAAGACGGCGACATCATCCGCCTGGCGCCAGGGACGCCGGAAAAGATCGGCGTCGCTCCTGTCGGCCGACTGGCCGTCGACGGCGATGTCATCCTGCCGGCCGATGGCGGCACGATCAACGAACGGCGCAAGGTTGCGATGTACGGTCACATGTCGGTCGCTGTCGCGATCGGCAAGAACGGCCAGATCATCGGTGAGCCCGACGTCAAGCTGCAGGGAATTCCGGTCGAGGAGGATCGTGATCCGTTCATCGACGAAGCGATCGATGCGGCGGAGGATGCCGTGCGCAAGGCGGGGAAGGGCGGCAAAAACCGCGATTCGTTGCGTGAGGCGATCCGGTTGGCCGTCCGCCGCGTGGCGACCCGCTGGACCGGCAAGAAGCCGGTCGTCGACGTGCTGTTGATCGAAGCCTGAGCTCGGGGTGGGCGGCCGGCTTAGCCCGGCTGCCCGCCGCCGCCCGTCGCGCCAAAGATCTGGCCGGTCGAATAGCTGTTGGCCGGATCGACCGCCGCGACATACAGGCCGGCGATCTCCGCGGGCTGGCCGGGCCGACCCAGCGGGCTTGTTTGGCCGAATGTCCGAAGCTTCTCGGGCGTGGCACCGCCGGATACCTGAAGCGGGGTCCAGAACGGACCCGGCGTGACGGCGTTTACCCGAATGCCCTTGGGCGCAAGTTGCTTGGCCAGACCCTTGGCGAGATTGAGCACCGCTGCGCGGCTCATCGCATATTCAAGAATGTCCGGGGACGGGTCGCCGGCTTGTTCGGACGAGGTGAAGACGATCACCGACCCCGCGCCCATCCGCGCGACGGCAGCCTTCGATAACCAGAACGGTGCATAGACATTCGTCTTCATCGTCGCATCGAAATCCTCCGACGAGATGCTGCCGATGTCGGGGCGCGTCTGCTGCCGCGCGGCGTTGTTGACCAGAATGTCGAGGCCGCCGAGTTGGCGGGTCGCATCGACGATCAGGCGCCGACAGAACTCCTCGTCGCGTAGGTCGCCCGGAATCGCTACGGCTTTGCGTCCGGCGGCCTCGATCAGTTCGACGACTTCGCGGGCGTCCGGCTCTTCGGCCGGCAAATAGTTGATTGCGACATCGGCGCCCTCGCGCGCGTAGGCGATCGCCGCGGCACGACCGATCCCGCTGTCACCACCGGTGATCAGCGCGCGTTTGCCGGTCAGGCGACCCGAACCGGTGTAGCTCGTCTCGCCGTGATCCGGACGGGGCGACATGCGGCTCGCCAGGCCTGGCCACGCCTGGCGCTGGTTTTGGAACGGCGGCTTGGAATAGGCGCCGGCGCGCGCGGTCGTCGGCGCTTGCGGGACGGGCGGCTTCTCCTGGGCGAATGCCGGAATGACGCTCCCCGCAGCGGCGATCCCGGCCGCTGCGACGAGGGTGCGGCGGGTCGTGTCGATGTCTGACATAGATGGGCTCCGGTCGCGCAATTCTTACCGGGCAAACCATTCAATTCATTGCAGGTTCCGGTTCCCGGTCGTTACGCCTGCGTGCCTGTCACGGAAATGCAATAAACGCACTTGCGACCCGGAAACAAAAGTGACACCCATTCGTCATAAAATCGTAACATGCGGATGGAGGATGTCATGACCAAGCGGTTGGCTCTCGCAGCGGCGGTTGCGGCGATCGTCGCGATGCCGGCAATGGCGCAGGACGGAGCCGTGCGATCGGCGCATGCGGCGATCGTCGGTGGCGATTACGAGAAGGCTGAACGGCTACTGGTCGCTGAGCGACAGATCTTTCCGGCGAATGCCGAAATCTTGGTGAACCTGGCTGCGGTCTATGCGGCGACCGGCCGCCAGATGCAGGCGGCGACACTGTACCGCCAGGTTCTGGATCGCCAACCGGTGCTGCTCGACCGCCGTGATGCCAGTGTGGTATCGTCGCACCAGATCGCGCAGGCCGGGCTAGGGCGGATCAGCGCCTATCAGACGGCGGCACGCTGACGGATCGTCCGGCGCTGCCTCAACGCTAGTGCCAAAGCGAAGGGGACGGTAGCGGTGGCTATCGTCCCCTTCGCCGTTTGCAGATCGAAATATCGTTACAGGCGGGGCAGGGTGACGCCGCGTTGGCCCATATATTTGCCTGCACGATCGGCATAGCTCGTCTCGCAGGGTTGGTCGCCCTTCAGGAACAGGAACTGGCACGCGCCTTCGTTGGCGTAGATCTTCGCCGGCAGCGGCGTCGTGTTCGAAAATTCGAGCGTCACGTGTCCCTCCCATTCGGGCTCCAGGGGCGTCACGTTCACAATGATGCCACAGCGCGCATAGGTCGATTTGCCAAGGCAAATGACCAGCACGTCGCGTGGCACGCGGAAATACTCCACAGTCCGGGCCAGCGCGAAACTGTTGGGCGGGATGACGCAGACATCGGTCTTGCGATCGACGAAGCTGTTGGCCGCGAAATCCTTCGGGTCGACGACGGCGCTGTCGACATTGGTAAAGATCTTGAATTCGTCGGCGACCCGCGCGTCGTACCCGTAGGACGACAGGCCATAGCTGATACAGCCCTCGCGGCGCTGCGCCTCGACGAACGGTTCGATCATGCCATCGGCAAGCGCGCGTTCGCGGATCCATTTGTCGGATAGAATCGCCATATCTTCCCCCTGATCTGCGGCAGCTTGTCGCGGCTCCCTACGCGGTCGGCAAGCGCGAAGTCAGGCGATCCCGAGATCCGCCGGGCCGAATGCGGCGGGCAGCAGGTCCGACAGCAGGTAGAGGCGGACCGCGTCGCCTTCCGCGGCGGCGCAGACGACGGGCAGGTCACGGCGGCTCATCTGCGCCGCTTCG
>DASTEN010000322.1:0-6030 GCA_035709645.1 Sphingomonas sp. | reverse complement strand
TAGAACATTTTGCCGGCAACGCACAGGAGAGCTCAGCGATGAATCCCGTTCGATCCGCCGCGCTGGTCGCGCTCGCCACATCGGCGGCAACGGCGCAGCCGATCGACCGGCAGGCGCTGGTCGCGCGTCACGCGGTCCGTCTGACACGGATCGATCCGTGGGCACCGGTGATGCTCGGCAACGGTTCGCTCGGCTTCACCGCCGACGTGACTGGGCTTCAGACCTATCCCGACGCCTATGCCAAGCCGGTCCCGCTGCTGACCATGGCGCAATGGGCATGGCACAGCGCGCCCAATCCCAAGGGCTATCGCGCCGCCGACGGCATGGCGTTGGTCGAAGTGGCGGGTCGGGGAAAGCAACCCTATGCCTACATCGGCGATTTCGCCGCGATCGCGGCGCGACCCGCGCTCGCCTATCTGCGCGAGAATCCGCACCGTTTTGCGCTGGGGCGGCTGTCACTGCGGCTGGCGATGCGCGACGGGAAACAGGCACCGCTCGGCGCGATTAGCGCGATCGACCAGCGGCTCGACCTGTGGACAGGTACGCTGACCAGCCGGTTCCGCTTCGACGGAGCGCCGGTGCAGGTGGAGACCCGGGTCGATCCGGCGCGCGACATCGTCGCGGTGCGGATCACCTCCCCGCTGATCGCGACCGGCCGGATCGCGGTCGAGACGCGCTATCCTGGCGTCGGCAAGAGCCTCAACCCCGATCCGCAGGACTGGTCCGACACCGCGCGCCACCGGACCGAAGTTATCGAGCAACGGTCGGACATGGTCCGGTTGCGCCGGACGATCGATACGACGCGCTATCAGGCAAGCCTGCAAGTTATGGACGGCACGATCGTCCGCACCGGCCCGCACGGTTTCCGCGCCAGCGCAGCCGGCCGGAACGTGCTGGTCGTGCAGGCCGGGTTCGAGGGCGGCGAGGCGCGCCTTCCTGCGATCGACCCGGGCGCGACCGCGCGCCGCGTCGCCGACCATTGGCGGCGCTACTGGACGCAGGGGGGAATCGTCGACTTCTCGGGCAGCACCGATCCGCGCGCGCCCGAGCTGGAGCGCCGGGTGGTGCTGTCGCAGTATCTGAGCGCGATCAATTCGGCGGGCACCATGTTGCCGCAGGAAGACGGGGTGTTCAGCAACAGCTGGAACGGCAAGTTCCACCTCGAGATGCATGGTTGGCACGCCGCACATTTCGCGAGTTGGGGACGGCCGGCTCTGCTCGAACGCAGCATGGGGTGGTATCTCGCGCATCTACCGCAGGCCGAGGCGCGGGCTCGGACGCATAAGGTGAGCGGCGCATGGTGGCCGAAGATGAGCGGTCCCGACGGCGAGGAAAGTCCCAGCCCGATCAACCCGTTCATCATGTGGCAGCAGCCGCACCCGATCTATCTGGCCGAAATGCTCTATCGCGCCGGCGGCGGGCGGGCGACGCTCGATCGCTATGCGACGCTGGTCGATCGCACTGCCGACCTGCTGGCGACTTGGCCACGCCGGTCGAACGGCCGGCTGGTCCTCGGACCGCCGATCGTGCCGGTGCAGGAGAATCACCCGCCGCTCACCACCACCGATCCGACGTTCGAGATCGCCTATTTTCGTTGGGGGCTGGAGACGGCGCAGGCGTGGCGGGCGCGGCGCGGCCTTGCCCGGCGGGTCGACTGGGACCGGGCGCTCGCCGCCCTGCCGCCCTTGCCGCAGGCGGGTGGACTGTATCTACCGGTTGCCACCGCGCCGAATTTCTGGACGACGGCGATGACGGCAGCGTGCAGCGGCCATGCCGATGCGCCCCAGTGCCTGAACCGCGATCATCCCTCGTTCCTGATGGCGCACGGATTGATCGCGGGCGGCGGCGTCGACCGCGCGGTCATGGCGCGGACGCTGGCGGTAGTGCGCGACCATTGGGACCTGCGCCAGACGTGGGGTTGGGACTATCCGATGATCGCGATGACCACCGCCCGGCTGGGCGATCGGGCGGCGGCGGTCGACTGGCTGTTTTCGGATCAGGCGAACAACCGTTGGGGTCCGACCGGGCTCACCCCCCGCGTCGAACTGGCGCCGGGCGAGAATGGCCCCGACGGCATGGGCACGAAGCGGGTCGCCGCACTCTACGCCCCGTCGAACGGATCGTTGCTGCTGGCCGTCGGGATGATGGCCGCAGGCTGGGACGGATCGCAGGGGGCCGCACCGGGATTTCCGAAACAGGGCTGGCGGGTGCGAGTCGAGGGGGTGCGACCGCTGCCGTAGCAGGTGGCGCTCAGTACCGCCCTGTCACCGGCCCCGCGATCATCCGGTCGCCCGACCACCTGTTGCCGGTCAACGCCAAGTCGCGCACGTCCTGTACGGTCAGCGCCGCCGCACCGCCGGGCACGCGGATGCGGTCAAGATCGGCCCCCACCACATCCTCCAGCCGGAGCGCCGCTCGGGGATCGGGCGCTGCGACCGCAATCTCGATGTCGCGCAGCTCGACGTTGCGCGCATGCCGCACGAACAGCCCGGTCGCGGGAAGATCGCCGAACATCGTCGCTTCGGGATAGCCGAGTTCGTTCTCGGGCGGCACCACCGCCGCCATCGCCGGGGCGGCGCCGCCACTATGGTGGAGGTAGAGGCCCGACATCGTCAAATCCTCGATCGGGCGTTCGGCCAGTCCGGCAACGACAGAGGGAAGCGGCGTCGCGTCCGAGCTCGTCACGTTCTGGATCAAAATGCGCTTCATCGTCCCGATCGGACGCCCGGCGGGGCCGCGCATCCGCTTGCCCAGCCGCAGGAACAACGGACCGTTGACGGTGCCCCGCATCGTCACGTTGCTGACGGTGATGTCCTCCACCACCCCGCCGTCGACCGTCTGGAACGCTAGGCCCCGGCTCTGATCGAACAAGCAATTAGTGATGGCGATGTTGCGGAAGCCGCCGTTGCTCTCGGTCCCGAACTTGATGCGCCCGTGGATTAGCGGGGCGAAGTCTGGCGTCATCTTCCTGAACGTGCCGTCAAGGACCGATCCGACCTGATAATTGCCCATCACGAGGCAATTGGCGATGGTGATGTTCTCGGTGATACGCGCTTCGCCCAGCGCGAAGCTGCTCTTGGGACAAATCGCGTCGTCATAGGGCGAGTTGACCGTGCAGTTGCTCACCCGCACGTTGCGGCAACAGTCGATGTCGAAGCCGTCGCGGTTGGTGTCGCACAGGACGTTGTCGATGACGAGATTGTCGACGCCGGTCGCGAGCAGCGCGAACCAGCCGCCCTCGAGCATGCGAAAATCCTGCAACGTCACGTTGCGACAGTTCTTGAGCGCGATCGCCTTGTTGCCTGTGCCCGGGCCGTTGGGGTCCTTCAGCCAGTCGTCCTTGCCGTCGCCGCGTCCCAGCCCCTTGCCCCAGATCAGGCCGTGGCCTTCGATCGCGATGTCGTGCAGCCCCTCGCCCCAGATCAGGCTGTTGCGCCAGTGGCTGTGGCCGAAGTCCTGGTACATGTTCCATGGATTGGGCTCGGCAAGGTCGTAGCCCGTAGTGCCGGCCGGTGCGGCGGCAAGGATCACCGCGCCATTGTCGAGGTGCAGCGTGACCCGGCTTTTCAGGCGGATGGTGTAGCAGGCATAGGTGCCCGCCGGGAAATAGACGGTACCGCCGCCACGCTCGGCGACATGGTCGATCGCCTTGTTGACGGCATGGCTGTCGATGCGGCTGCCGTCGCCCTTCGCGCCGAAACGGCGGACGTCGACCATCCCGCCACCCCTTGGAAGACGAGCGAGCGCGCGGGCGGGATGCGCCCCGAACGTCGCGGCGGCGAGTAGCCCGGCACCACCCAGCATGACATGACGACGATCTAGCATCGGCGAGCCTCGAACCAAAAAAGAGGGGGCCGCGCGGGGGTGCGCGGCCCCAGGTAGGGATCAGAATTTCAGCGTCGCGCCAAGGAAGAATTCCGCCCCGATCACGTCGTAGGTGGCGGAGAAGGTGTTGGCGTTCGGCCCCTGCGTCGTCACCGGCGGATCGCGGTCGAAGATGTTGTTCACGCCACCGAACAACTCGATCTTGCCCGTCGCATCATAATTGAACGACACGTCGAAATAGTTCTGCGCAGGCAGGCGCGGATAGACCAGCGTCGCGCGGTCGGGCACCACCGCCGCCCCCTGACGCAACGGCACCAGATAGCGGTCGGTATAGACCGCACCGATATAGCGATGGCGCAGCGACAGACTCAGCCCCTCGTTGTTCCACGTCAGTCGGGTGTTCCCGCGCCAGCTCGGCAACGGCTGGCCGCAGGTCGTACCGAACGCGCCGACGCAGTCGTTGCGCAGGTCGGGGAGTGCCGCGACCGGGGTCGAGGTAAATTCGTTCAGCCACGTATAGCTGGTCGCGATATCGAGCGAACTGTCGCTTGCAACGCCTGGGAAGCCGAAGCTCAGCGGCACGCGGTAACGCAGTGCGAAGTCCAGCCCCGAGGTCTTTAGCAGCCCGCTGTTGGCGTTGCGCACCTGTACCGCGAACGGCTCGTTGATCTCGCCGTTCAGCGGGTTGCGCTGCACCGCGCGGCAGAACTCGCTGTTCGCGTCCTGGATGGTGTAATAGCACAGGTTCAGTGTGTTCTGGAGACCGCCGCCCAACTGCGCCACCGCGCCTTTCAGCGAGATGTTAAAATAGTCGACGCTGGCGGTCAGGCGCGGCGCGAAGCTCGGCGTGAACACCACGCCCAGCGTGTAGGTGTCCGACACTTCTTCCCGAAGGTTCGGATTGCCGCCGGTATCGGACGAGAAGAAGGCGTTGGGCTGCACGCCCACGCCGAACACATTGGCGGCCGGCACTCCGGTCGCCACGCATAGCGCGCGGACGGCGGCGGTCTGTTGCGCAACGGCCGACCGGCTCGAGCAGGGATCGGTCGCCGTCGCGATAACCCGGCTGGTACCGCCGAACAGTTCGGCGACGCTCGGCGCGCGGATGGCGCGCTGATACTGGCCGCGCAGGGTCACGTCGCGGCTGACCCGCCAATCCAGCCCGCCGAGATAGGTCCACACCCCGCCAATGCCGTTCAGGTCGTAGTTCGAATAGCGGAATGCGCCATTGGCGACGAGGCTGTCGATGAACGGCGTATTGTGGATCAGCGGTACGCGGACTTCGCCGAACACTTCCTTGACACCTACCTTGCCGGCGGTCGGCAGGCCCGGATTGAAGCCGACGACGTCGCCCGAGGCGAGGAAGGTATCGGGGGTGAAGCGCGCACTCGATTCGCGCCATTCATAGCCATAGGAGAAGCCGACTGGCCCGGCGGGCAGGCGGAAGAGGTTGCCGGTGACGCTCCCCTGCGCCACCTGCTGCGTTGCTACCGTCGTGTTGGTCGCGCCGATCGACACAGCGCCGACGCAGGCGGCCGAGACGTTCGCGCCAAAGATGTTGCAGACCGGAGCCGCACCGTTCTGCGACAGAAGCGCCGCCTGCAACCGGCTGCGCGAGATGGCATTGCGCAGTTGCAGCGTGTCCTCGCTGCGGGCGTAGGTGTAATAGACGTCGAACTTCAGGTCGGTCAGAAAATTCTCGCTCACATCGCCGATCGTGCCGCGCAGGCCCCATGCACCACGGAACACGTTGCGCCGTTCGCTGGCGAAGCGTGCGCCGTTCTCGACATAGCGCCGCCCGGCGGTGAGTACCGCCAGCCCGTCGCCGGGGGTTGTGGTGCGGCTGGTCGATCCGCTGGTGACGGTGATCCGACCGGTTTCCGACTGGTCGAGCACGCGCAGTACGTTCTGAAGCTGCGGGGTCAGATAAGGATTGTTGACGTCGAGCAGCGTCGAGGTACCGACGTTGACCGGGGCGAGCTGCGCATCGACCGTGTTGTTGCTGTAGTGCAGCTCCATATACGCGGTGATGGTGTCGTTCAGGTCATAGTGACCGAACGAATTTATCATCCAGCGTTCCTGCGGCTGGATGAGATAGTTGAACGGCCCGAGGTTGAAATCGTCCTGCGGGGTCAGCGCGGGGCGCGCGACGGTGCCGCCGTTGTTGAAGGTGAAGCCGCGTGAGCCAAGACCCGTGAGCCCGGA
>DASTEN010000321.1:0-6509 GCA_035709645.1 Sphingomonas sp. | reverse complement strand
CGAAAGCGTCCGTTCGCGTCGCTGCTGCTGGGCATTTCGAGCGGGTTTCCGCTGACGCTGCTGCTCGGCACGATGACCTTCTGGCTGGCGCGCGTGGGGATCGAGAAATCGACGATCGGCTTCGCGGTCGGCCTGACCACGCCGTACACGCTGAAATTCCTGTGGGCGCCGTTGATCGACCGGGTTCGCCTGCCCGTGCTGACCGGCTGGTTCGGACAGCGCCGCGCGTGGTTGTTCCTCGTCCAGGCGCTGTTGTTCGGATCGATCTGGATGCTCGGCGCGAGCGATCCCGCCACCAATCTCGGTCTGTTCGCGTTCTGGGCGATCCTGACGTCGTTCCTGTCGGCAACGCAGGACATCGTGATCGATGCCTATCGTATCGAGATCCTGCCTGACGACGAATTGGCGCACGGCACCGCCGCCAACCAGCTCGGCTACCGGATCGGCAGTGCGCTGATCGCCGGCGTGATCACCGTCGCGCTGGCGTCGCCGCAGGGGCTGAACCTGGGATGGGCGCTCGCTTATGGTCTGACCGCGTTCTGCGTCATCCCGGGTGCGCTCGCCGCATTGTGGGTCGGACCGGGCGCGCACGAACGCGCGGTCGCGGTCGACCCGGAGGCGCAGGGCCGATCGTGGCTGGAGGCGACCATCGTCAGCCCGTTCCGCGAATTTTTCTCGCGGCGCGGTGCGGTGCTGATCCTGCTGTTCGTGCTGATCTACAAGGTGGGCGACGCGATGGGGCAGGTCATGCTCAATCCGATGATCGTCGACCTGGGCTTCACCGATGCCGAATTCATCGCGATCAACAAGATCGTCGGGCTGTGGGGTATCATCGTCGGGACCGCGCTCGGCGCGCCGTTCCTCGCATGGCTCGGCATGGGCCGCGCGCTGTTCGTATCCGGAATGCTGATGATGCTCAGCAACCTGACCTTCGCGGTCCTGGCCTCGCGCGGCCATGATTCGACGTGGCTGGCGATCGCGGTGATGACCGAGCAGGTGACCAGCGGCATCGGGCTGACGGTGTTCGTCACCTATCTGTCGGGTTTGTCCAACCTCGCGTTCACAGCGACGCAGTTCGCACTGCTGTCGTCGTTCGCGGCGGTAGGTCGGACCTGGTTGTCGGCGCCGGCGGGGATCGCGGCGGAACAGCTGGGCTGGGTCGGGTTCTGGGTTCTGACGACGGTCGTTGCGTTGCCGGGGTTGCTGCTGCTGTGGCTGTTGTGGCGGCGCGGTTTCGTCGTCGAAAGCGTGCGCCGCGCCCGCGTGGGCGCGACGGCCCAGTCAGTCTAGCGGCATCCCCAGATCGGCAAAGGCGATCGCCAGCGCGGTCGCGGTCGCCAGCGCGCCCTTCGCATCGCGTACGCCCAGCATATCGGCCAGCAGCATTTCGGCCGCACGCTCGCTGCGCAGGCTCTTGCCGACGACCGCCAGAAGCGCACCTTCGCAACCCGTCATCCGGCTGCAGCACCATGGCGCGATCTGCAACGGGCCTGTCGCGGCCGCCGACAGTTCCAGCATCAGCGTGCGCAGCAGGATCAGCGGCCGGCGGAAATTGCGGCCGAACGCCGTGACGAAGGCGTGCGCCGCGGTCGCATCGTCGACCCCGTGAGCACCCATCTGGCGGAACGCGAACAGCAGCAACCGGGCCGGCGGATCGTCGGGTTGCGGGCGGGGCAGAATGGTGAAGGCTTGCGTGGCGGTCATGCGTACGACTCCGGATGCGGGTCAGATCGCCACCTTCTCCGCTCCGCTATTGATAGTCAATCGCAATAATACTCAGTCGGGCAACTCGTCGTTTTTCGCTAGCACCTCGCCAGCCAGATACAGCGATCCGAGAACCGCTGCCGCCTGTGTCCCGGTATCGGCCAGAGCGTCGAAGGCGCCGGCGACGTCGGGGGCGGTCCGGCTCGCGATCCCCGCCGCCTGGCCGAGCGCGGCCAGTGCGTGCGGGGCGTGGTGATCGTGTCCGGGGATCGGCACACCGGTCAGCGACCGCGCGAGCGGCAGGATCGGTGCCAGGAACCCGGCGGCATCCTTGTTGGCAAGCATGCCGACAACCAGATCGACCTTCCGCCCCGCCGCCATCGTCGATAGCGTCTCGGCGACGGCCTTGGCGGCCGGTTCGTTATGCCCGCCGTCGAGCCAGACGGGGGTGTCCGCCGGCAGCCGCGCGACCAGCGGTCCGGGGGACAGCCGTTGCATCCGCGCGGGCCAGCGGACCGCGGTGGCGGCCGTGGCGAAGGCGGCTGGCGATACCCGCACCCGGTCCTGCGCGCGCAGCATCGCCACGGCGAGTGCCAGGTTGACCACCTGGTGATCGCCGGCGAGCGACGGCCACGGGGTCACGATCGCGCGGCCGTTCGCGGGGTAGATGTGGTTGACGGTGCGTGCCGCCGCTTGCGCTGAGACGCTCCAGGCGATGCCCTGTACCCGCAGGTCGGCGTCGGCAGCGGTTGCGACGTCGCGCACCGCCGCGTCGACCGCATCGGCGTAGGCCAGCGTGACCAGCGGGCGTCCCGGCTTGGCGATCCCGGCCTTTTCCCTTGCGATCACCTCTGCGGTGGTGCCGAGAAATGCCTGATGATCGATCCCAAGCTGGGCGATACCGCAGGCTGCCGGATCGACGACGACATTGGTCGCATCCAGCCGACCACCCAGGCCGACCTCGATAACGCACGCGTCCGCCGGGGTTTCGGCGAACGTCAGAAAGGCCGCTGCCGTCGATACTTCGAAGAAACTGGCGCCGATGCCGTCGGCGACATCGAGCACGCGGGCAAGCAGCGGCGCAAGCGCATCGTCCTGGATCAGCGCGCCCGCCACGCGGATCCGTTCGTTGAAGCGAACGAGATGGGGGGAGGTATAGGCGTGGACGCGAAGCCCTTCCGCCTCAAGCGCCGCCCGCAGGAACGCGCAGGTCGATCCCTTGCCGTTGGTGCCGGCGACGTGGAACACCGGCGGCAGGCGCCGTTCGGGATTGCCGAGCCGGTCGAGCAGGGCGCGGACACGCCCGAGGCCCAGCACGTCGGCACCGGGCGACAACATCGTCAGCCGGTCGAGCTGGGCCTGAACGGCGGGGGAGGTGGAGGTGGCGTGGTCCATCGAACAACCGTTGGTGCTGAGCTTGTCGAAGCACCGAATCTTGTGCCGCGAGCGAACAACGTGGGTATCGAAGTACGGCCCTTCGGCCAGGGTCCCATCAAAGTAATACCTTGATGGGTGCCCGACAGGCTCAGGGCGAACGGAAGATGTTACGCCGCAATCTTTGCGCCGGCGAGGTAATCGACCAGCTTGCCCAGCGTCTCTTTCAGTTGGTGGCGATGCGTCACCATGTCGATCAACCCGTGATCGCGGTAGTATTCGGACGTCTGGAAATCTTCCGGCAGCTTCTCGCGAATCGTGCTTTCGATCACGCGGCGGCCGGTGAAGGCCAGCGTCGCATTGGGTTCGGCGATCTGGACGTCGCCCAGCATCGCATAGGCCGCCATCACCCCGCCCGATGTCGGATCGGTCAGCACGACGATATAGGGCAGGCCGGCATCGTGCAGCATTTCGATCGCCACCGTGCTGCGTGGCATCTGCATCAGGCTCAGGATGCCTTCCTGCATCCGCGCGCCACCGCTCGCCGTGAAGACGATGTAGGGCGCGGATTCGCGGATCGCGGCTTCGCAGCCGGCGACGAACGCTTCGCCGACGAACTGGCCCATCGATCCGCCCATGAACGCGAAGTCCTGCACGCCGATGACCGCGCGTTGGCCGTCGATCGTGCCGACCGCGTTCAGATACGCATCCTGTTCGCCGGTGTCGGTGCGGGCGGCCTTCAGGCGGTCGGTATAGCGTTTCGAATCGCGGAACTTCAGCGGGTCTTCGGCGACGCGCGGGTTGGGCAGCACGGTCCAGCTACCCTCGTCGAAATGATAGTCGAACCGCAGCCGCCCGCCGATGCGCTCGTGATGCTGGCACTTCGGGCAGACATGCTGGTTTTCCTCCAGCTCCTTCACGAACACCATCTGCCCGCAGCCCTTGCACTTGTGCCAGAGGTTGTCGGGCGTCTCGCGCTTGGTGACGAAGGGGATCGCGTTACGGACGCGGTCGATCCAGCTCATGATGTGGCCTTGCTGATGGCGGTTTTGAGAGTGTCGATATAGGCGCGCACCGGCTCGGCCGCAGCGGCGCCATGCTGTGCGACCAAATCGACGATCGCGGAGCCGACGACGACGCCGTCCGCCACGCGCGCGATGGCGGCGGCCTGTTCGGGCGTGCGGACGCCGAAGCCGACCGCCACGGGGACTTGCGTTGCGGCCTTGAGGCGCGCGACCGCATCCTCGATCGACGACTGCGCGGCCTGCTGCAGGCCGGTGATGCCCGCGACGGACACGTAATAGAGGAACCCGCTCGCGCCATTCAGGACCGCGGGCAGGCGCGCGACATCGGTCGTCGGGGTGGCAAGCCGGATCGGGTCGACGCCCTTCGCGCGCAGTGCTGGCCCGAGTGCGTCATCCTCTTCGGGCGGAATGTCGACGCAGATTACCCCGTCGACGCCGGCATCGGCGCAGGCGTCGGCGAACCACTCGGGCCCACGGCGCAGCATCGGGTTGGCGTAGCCCATCAGAACCAGCGGCACGTCCGGGTGCCGCGCGCGGAAGCCCTTGGCGATCGACAGGATATCGGCGGTGGCCGTGCCGGCCCCGAGACTGCGGATGTTCGCCGCCTGGATAGCGGGGCCGTCGGCCATCGGATCGGTGAACGGCATACCCAGCTCGATCACGTCCGCGCCCCCGGCGACAAGCGCATCGAGGATCGCAGGCGTCGCCGCCGGTGTCGGATCGCCCGCGGTCACGAAGGTGACCAGCGCAGGACCGCGGGCGAAGGCGTTGTCGAGGCGGGTCAAATCGCCACCCCCAACGCCTCGGCGACGGTGAAGATGTCCTTGTCGCCGCGTCCGCACAGGTTGGCCAGGATCACCTGATCGCGGTCCATCTCCCGCGCGCGCTTGGCAACCGCGGCGATGGCGTGGCTCGGCTCGAGCGCGGGGATGATGCCCTCGGTGCGGCAGAGCAGTTGGAAGGCGTCGAGCGCTTCGGTATCGGTGACGCTCGTATATTCGACGCGGCCGATGTCCTTCAGCCAGCTATGTTCCGGCCCGATGCCCGGATAGTCGAGGCCCGCCGAAATCGAATGCGCCTCGGCGATCTGGCCGTCGTCGTCCTGGAGCAGATAGGTCTTGTTGCCGTGAAGCACACCCGGGAAACCGCCGGCGAGACTAGCGGCGTGCTTGGCGTCCAGTCCTTCGCCCGCCGCCTCGACGCCCAGCATCGCCACGTCGGCGTCGTCGAGAAATGGGTGGAACAGCCCGATCGCGTTCGACCCGCCGCCGATCGCGGCGACCAGCAGGTCGGGCAGGCGCCCGGTGCGGGACAGCATCTGCTCGCGCGCCTCGCGGCCGATCACGCTCTGGAAGTCGCGGACCAGTTCCGGGTACGGATGCGGGCCTGCCGCGGTGCCGATGATGTAGAAGGTGTCGTGGACGTTGGCGACCCAGTCGCGCAGCGCCTCGTTCATCGCGTCCTTCAGCGTCGACGCACCCGACTTCACCGGCCGGACCTCGGCGCCTAGCAACTTCATGCGGAACACGTTCGGCGCCTGCCGCTCGACGTCCTTCGCGCCCATGAAGATGGTGCAGGGCAGGCCGAAGCGCGCGCAGACGGTGGCGGTGGCGACGCCGTGCTGGCCCGCGCCCGTCTCGGCGATGATCCGCGTCTTGCCCATGCGGCGCGCCAGCAGGATCTGGCCGATGCAATTGTTGATCTTGTGCGCGCCGGTGTGGTTCAGCTCGTCGCGCTTGAACCAGATTTCCGCGCCCTTGCCCTCTGGCGCGCTTTCCCGCAGCGCTTCGGTCAGCCGCTCGGCATAATAGAGCGGGCTCGGACGGCCGACATAATGTTCGAGCAGGTCGTCGAACTCGGCGGCGAATTCCGGATCGGCCTGCGCCGCGCGATATTCGCGCTCCAGGTCCAGGATCAGCGGCATCAGCGTCTCGGCGACATAGCGGCCGCCGTAATCGCCGAAATGCCCGCGATCGTCGGGCTGTGCCCGAAAGCTATTGGCGCCGGGCTGGGCGCGGAAGGAATTGGGTGCGTTCATAAGTGCCGAACCGCTTGAAGGAAGCGCGCGATCCTGTCCACATCCTTCACGCCCGCCGCGCTTTCGACGCCGGAGGATACGTCGACCAGCGTAGCGCCGGTCCTCGACGCCGCTGCCGCGACATTGTCCGGATCCAGGCCGCCGGACAGGGCCCAGGGTAGGGGGTGGCGATACCCGTCGAGCAACGCCCAGTCGAAGCGCAGCCCCATGCCGCCGGGCAACGCTGCGCCCTCCGGCGTCTTCGCGTCGTAGAGGATGCGATCGGCCGCGCCGACGAAGTGGCGTGCGCCATCCAGATCGGCGCGGGTCTTCACCGCGACCGCGGACCAGATCTCGAGTCCCGTGCGTCGCCGCAGCGCCGCGACGCG
>DASTEN010000320.1:0-2714 GCA_035709645.1 Sphingomonas sp. | reverse complement strand
GGCTGCCACACCTAGCGCTCTATTTCGGCGTTACCGCGGGCGGCATGGTGCTGCACACGGTCAATCCGCGTCTGTTCGCGGAGCAGATCGTCTACATCCTGAACCACGGCGGCGGGCGGATCCTGTGCGTCGATCCCGATCTGTTGCCGATCCTGGAGCCGATCGCCGACCAGCTGACGACGATCGAACACATCGTGGTGCTGTGCGACACAGATGCCGTGCCGGCGACATCGCTGGTCGATCTCATCCCCTTCGACAGATTGCTGGATCGGGCCGAGCCGCTGGCGGCTTGGCCGGCGATCGACGAGAACGCGGCCTCGACGCTGTGCTATACCAGTGGGACCACGGGCAATCCGAAGGGCGTACTCTACAGCCATCGATCGACCGTGCTCCACAGCTATGCGATCACCGCGGCCGACGCGATGGCGCTGTCGGCGCGCGACAACATCCTGCTGGTCACGCCGCTGTTCCACGTCAACGCCTGGGGTGTGCCCTTCGCCGCGGCGATGTGCGGGGCGAAGCTGGTGCTGCCGGGCGCAGGCCTCGACGGCGCATCGGTCGTGGCGGCGCTGCGTGACGAAGCGATTACCTTCTCGCTAGGCGTGCCCACCGTGTGGTTCGGCGTGCTCGATCACCTGGAAGCGACGACGACGGCGGCGGAGCGCGCCGGCCTCTCGCTGAACCGTGTCTTCACCGGCGGTGCGGCGACGCCGCGCGCGCTGATCCTACGGTTCCGCGATCT
Source organism: Sphingomonas sp. (assembly GCA_035709645.1). Lineage (GTDB taxonomy): Bacteria > Pseudomonadota > Alphaproteobacteria > Sphingomonadales > Sphingomonadaceae > Sphingomonas. The sequence continues at coordinate 1,972 of DASTEN010000320.1, read as the reverse complement.
GCTCGGCGTCACGGTCATGCAGGCCTGGGGCATGACGGAGACGAGCCCCGTCTCAACCGTCTGCCGCCCGCTCAGCCACCATGACGGTATCGCTCCCGACGCCCACGCCGACTTGATGGCGACGCAGGGGCGGCCGTTGTGCGGGGTGGAGCTGCGGATCGAAGGCGCCGACGGCACGGCGATTCCCGCGGGGAGCGCCGACTCCGGGCTGCTCAAGGTCCGCGGCCCCTGGGTCGTCGGCGCCTATTTCGGGCAGGACGCGGGTTCGGCACTCGACGAGGATGGCTGGTTCGACACGGGCGACATCGCGCGGATCGACGACGACGGCTTCCTGCACCTGACCGATCGCGCCAAGGACGTGATCAAGTCGGGCGGCGAATGGATCAGCTCGATCGATCTGGAAAATGCCGCGGTCGCGCACCCGGCGGTGGCGGAGGCCGCGGTGATCGCCGTGCCGCACCCGCGCTGGCAGGAACGTCCGCTGCTGCTGGTCCGGACGCATGACGGCGAAGCGGTCGATAGGGCGGAGATGCTCAGCTTCCTCGGCGAGCGCGTGGCGCGCTGGTGGCTGCCCGACGACGTAGTGACGGTCGCCGACCTGCCTCATACCGCGACCGGCAAGCTGCTGAAGACCGCGCTGCGCGACCAGTATCGCGACCATCTTGCGGGGGCGGGGTGAACTGCCGCGCGCCAGCGTAATCCCCACCCGCGCGACGCCTCCCGCGAATGAGCAATGACGTGCCCCGGCGAAGGCCGGGGTCCAGTTTCGACCGGGTGGTAACTTACGCAGATCGCGTGCACCTGGGCCCCGGCCTTCGCCGGGGAACAGTGTGTCTTTGCGGCTTTCTCAGTGATTTCGCCAAAGCGAGGGACGACGAAGCGGCGACCTACTCCGCCGCCAACGCCATTTCGGGTTCGGCCCGCCGCGCCTTGAACGCCGCGATGCATTCGCGCATCGTCGCGACGATGTGCGACTTGTTGCGCGAGATGCGATCGGCCAGGCCGCCGACGCCGATCGCCAGTGGGATGCCGTGCAGATCCTCGTCCAGCGTGAAGGAAATCGACGACACTTCCGGGGTCGGCTTGTTCGCGCGATAGCTGTAGCCGGTGTGGCGAATCCAGCGGATTTCGGCCATCGTCTCCTCGACCGAGACGCGGTTGTTGTCGCCCAGCTCGTAATAGTTGGTGTACCGACAGATCTTGTCGATCTGGCGATCGTTCATCTTGCTCATCAGCGCCAGGCCCGCCGAGGCGTCGACCATCAGCCGCATCGTGCCGACCGCCGGCACCATTTTGAACTCGTGGCCGGGTTCCTTCAGGATGATGTACTGGATGAACAGATCGTTCTGCGTGATCAGCCCGACCGTCTCGTCGGTCTTCTGCTGAATTTCATCGACCAGCGCACGATACTCGCCGTCGGCGTGAATGAAGCCGGGCAGCCAGCTGCCGAGGGCCGATACGCGCGTCGTCGGCAGGTAGGTACGGGTCGAGCGGTTGTAATTGAGGTACCCGCCCATCACCATGCTCTTGAGCAGGTTGGTCGCGCTCGATTGCGGATAGCCGAGCGCCAGGTAGATCTCGTTCAGCCGGAGCGGTCGGCGCTGTTCCATGAACAGTTCCAGGACCTCGAACGTCCGCGACGCGGACTTGACGGCACGCCTTTGCATGCGACCTCTCCATCTTGCCTGCGGTCTGACGCCGCGTCACCGATGATGCCGCACAGCCGGCTTTCCCGCAGTCCGGCGACACCGCTCCCGGGCTCTATCACATATGTGATATGGCTTTAAGCGGTCAGGCGTCCACCTGCGCGGCCGCGCGTTCGAACGCCAAGTCGGGATAGCCGCGCTCAGCCTCGGCGGCGCAGGCATCGCGATACTTGGCGAAGCCACCGGTGTAGAGCGTCAGGCCACGGGCCTTGCCCGTCACGTTGGCGCCGGTGTACCACGTCTGCGCCTTCGACAGCAGGCTCTTC
>DASTEN010000319.1:0-3501 GCA_035709645.1 Sphingomonas sp. | reverse complement strand
GTCGGCCTGGCGCCGGCGGCGATGATCGGCGCCGGCGTCCATGGCAGCCCGGTTCCGGCGAACCTGCCGCCGCCGTCGTATCAAAGCTTTCTGCCGGTTCCCGATTCGGCCCCCCGCGCGCCCGCGCCCGTCGGCCTGTCCCGCGCGATCGAGACGTTGCGCAACAATTTCGACGGTCTTGCCGGCATCGCCATCCGCAGCGTCGATGACGGCTGGGCGGTGGACAGCGTCGATGCCGACCGCCGCATGCCGCAACAGAGCGTGTCGAAGCTGTGGGTCGCGATGACGGTCATGGACCAGATCGATTCGGGGCGCCTTACGCTGGATACGCCGGTGACGATCCGGCGCGAGGATCTGACGCTGTTCCACCAGCCGGTCGCCGCGCTGGTCGCGAAGGACGGCGTCTATGTCACCAACGTCCGCGATCTGCTGAAGCGGGCGATGACGCAGAGCGATAACACCGCGAACGACAGCCTGCTCCGCACGGTCGGCGGACCCGCGTCGGTGCGCTCGTTCATCGCGCGCAAGGGGCTGGGCAACATCCGCTTCGGCCCGGGCGAACGGCTGTTGCAGTCGGGAACCGCGGGCGTGACGTGGAGTCAGGACATGGCGATGGGCCGGGCGTTCGAAGCCGCCCGCGCCCGCCTGCCCGCCGGTGTCCGGCAAGCAGCCTACCAGCGCTATGTCGCCGACCCGGTCGATGGCGCCGCCCCGGCCGCGATCGCAAGCGCGCTGGCCCGGCTGAAGCGGGGCGTGCTGCTTAGCCCGAGTGCGACGCAGTATCTGGTCCAGACCATGGAAAGCTCGAAGACCGGCAAATATCGTATGCGCGGTGCGGTGCCGCCGGGGTGGACGTTCGGGCACAAGACCGGAACCGGTCAGGACCTGTTGGGGCGTACCGCGGGCTACAACGACGTCGGCCTGCTGGTGGCACCCGATGGCCGCACCTATGCGGTCGCGGTGATGATCGGCGATACCCGCCGGCCGATCAAGGAGCGCCAGTTGCTGATGCAGGGCGTGGTCAGCGCGATCGTCGCCAATCACCGCGCCGGGCCGAGCGACGGATTCGCCGACCGCTGATCGCCTGGGGTTGCGCCCCAATGTGCCGGGACACGCCGGCCGGGCGATCGCGCCTTACCCGGCCGGCGGCGGAATGACCTTGTCGATGCGATAGATCATGCCGTTGCGTGCGACGACCGGCTGTCCGACGACCCGCGCGGCACCGTCGCCATCGCCGACCAGGGTGACGTCGCCCTGTCGGCGCAGCGTCAGCGGCGAGCCGCCGACAGTCGCCAGCTTGGCGGTGCCCCCCGCACGCTCCAGACCATCGGTCAGGTCGGCAGGGGCGACATAGCCGGTGGCGATATGCGCGCGCAGCAGTGCGATCAGTTGCGGGCGCCCCGCCGCGGCTTCCAGCGTCTTCAAACGATCGGCCGGCAGGTTGGCGACCGCCGAATCCACCGGCAGGAACAGGGTATAGGTGCCGACGCCGTCGAACGTCCGGTCCAACCCGGCCGCCTTCACCAGCCTGGTCGCGGTCGACAGGTCGCCGACCCGGCCAAGCTCCGTCGTCAGGCTGCCTGCCGCCGCCTGCGTCGTCGCGACGTTTCCGGTCGTCGCATTACTACTGTCATCCTTGTCGCATCCTGCCAGCGCCAACCCCGCCGCGACCACCGCGATCATCGTCCATCCACGCATCACTCATCCCCTATCGACTGCCTATTCACTTCGCTTCGGTCGCGAGCGGTGCGCGGTCAGGTCACGAGCTGGATGATCTGCTGGACGATGCGGGTCGTCGGGTCGATGTCGTAAAGCTGGCCATCGCTGTAGCGATACCAATGATCGGCGCTGTCGGCGTAGCGATCACGGAACTGCGGCGGTACGTTATAGAAATCATAGCCCGCGGGCATCGCCTGACCGACCCCCCAGGCGTTGCCCGTCAGCAGCGCGGCGATGCCATCGATCGATCCCGATGCGGGGTTGACGCCCAGCAGCGCCCCGTCGGCATAGCGATAGTCCAGCCCGTCGTCGTACCCGAAATAGTCGCGATAATATTCGGGCACCTGGTAATCGGTCGCCGCCTGCGGCCAGACGTTTCCGCCGAACAGCGCGCCGCCCAGCAGCGGCAGGAATGCGCCGACGATGTTCGAACCGGCCCCGGTGCGATAGAGATATCCGTCGTCGTACCGATAGTCGTAGCGACCATCGTTGCGCCAGTCGGCGTACCGGCCGTACCAGGCGTCGTAGCGGTCGGGACCGTCGCCCCAGAACGGTTGGGCGCGGGTCGGCAGCAGACAGGCGGCACCCCGGCGGATCGCGCCGGGCGGGCATCCCTCGATCACGCGCGGCGGCCCGGCGACCCAAGCGTCACGGTCGCGCCGTCCCCAGGCCTTGCCCTTGGGATCGGGTCCCGGACCGTTCGGCCCCCAGCCCCGGCCCGGTTGGCCGTCGCGACGCTGCTTGTCCCAACCGGGGTCGGTCCGCCCGTTGCCGCCGGGTCCCTTGCCCTGTGCGCCGCCCCCGTCCCGGGCATCGGCCAAATCGCGGTCCGCGCGCGCGATGGGCGCCGGCGGTGGCGGCGGACCACGATCGGCGCGATCCCCGCGGGCACCGCGGTCGTCGCGACCGGGACCGCCACGATCCGGCCCACCGCGATCATCGCCACGGCCACCCTTACCGGCCGGAGGGCCACCGCGATCGGGGCCACCGCCCCTGCCTTCGGGACCGCCGCCCTTGCCCGGCGGCCCGCCGCCACCGCCCTTGCCCGGGGGAGCATCGCCGCCGCGCCCTTGCGCCATGGCCGGCGATGCCGCCAGCGCAGCGCCGGCAAGCAACAGGAACAGGGTACGCATGCAGCTCTCCCGACAACTATCAGGCAGCTAACGCGGGTCGGTGCGAGCCCGTTCCGGATGGCGTGTCAGCGTGCGATGCCGCCCGCTGCCAGCACCGCCAGCGTGACCAATTCGCTGGCGGTCGATGTCATCGGCGCGATCTGCACCGGCTTTTCCATGCCGAGCAGCATCGGGCCGATCACCGTTTCGCCACCCAGTTCGCGCAGCAGCTTGGCCGCGATATGCGCCGATTGGAGGCCCGGCATGATCAGCACGTTGGCCGGACCCGACAGCCGCGCGAAGGGATAGTTCGCCAGCTGCTTGGGATTCAGCGCGACGTCGGGCGGCATCTCGCCTTCATATTCGAAGCCGACGTCGCGGCCGTCGAGCACCGATACCGCGTCGCGGATGTTGTCGAGGAAGGCACCCTTCGGATTGCCGAAGGTCGAATAGCTGAGGAATGCGACACGCGGTTCATGCCCCATCCGCCGCGCCACCGCCGCGGTCTGTTCGGCGAAATCGGCGAGCTGTTCGGCGGTCGGACGTTCGTTGACGGTCGTATCGGCGATAAAGACGGTATGGCTCTGCCCGACCAGGACGTGGATCCCGAACGGGGTGACTCCATCCTGGGGATCGAGCACGCGGCGGATCTGTCGCAGGTTCTGCGCAT
>DASTEN010000318.1:0-4426 GCA_035709645.1 Sphingomonas sp. | reverse complement strand
GTATTTCTCGATGGTCTTGGCCTTGGCCGGGGATTCGACGATGACGAGCTGCATGGGGGCCTTGAGCTAGGAGACTTCACGTATACGCGCGAGGGTGACGGTTTGAAGGAAGGCCCGTCAAGCACCCTCCTCTACCGTTCGCCCTGAGATTGTCGAAGCCCTGCCCCGTCTTTCTCGCTGCACGCCTTGGCGCACGAAGAAAGGACAGCCCTTCGACAAGCCCAGGGCGAACGGAAATTTATGTTGCGAAGCTGGCTTTCACCCCGTCGATGACGAACTGCGCGGCCAGCGCCGACAGCAGCACGCCGAGCAGGCGGGTGATGACCGCTTCGATCTTGGCCCCCAGCACGCGCATGATCGGGCCGGCGGCCAGCAGTGCGAGCAGGGTGAGCGCAAGGATGGTCAGCATCGCGGCCAGCACGACCGCCGTCTCCGCCCAGCTGGGATGCTGGGCGGTCAGCAGCATGGCGGAAGCGATCGAGCCCGGCCCCGCGATCATCGGCATGGCCATCGGAAAGATCGAGACGTCCTCGATCTCGCGCGTTTCCTTCAGCTTTTCGGCGCGCTCCTCACGCCGGGCGGTGCGGCGTTCGAACACCATGTCCATCGCGATGACGAACAGCAGGATGCCGCCGGCGATGCGGAACGCATCGAGCCCGATGCCGAGCGCTCCCAGGATTCCGCGCCCGAACAGCGCGAAGACCAGCAGGATGGCGGTCGCGACCAGCACGGCGCGAATCGCCATCGCGCGGACGTGCGCCCGCCCGCCGCCGCTGGTCAGGCCGGCATAGATCGGCGCGCAGCCCGGCGGATCGATCACCACGAAGAAGGTGATGAAGGCGGAGATATAGAGTTCGATCATCGTTTCGCTCCGGGCGCGCGGGGGGCCGCGATGCGGTTCGCGATCACGCGCTCCATCCGCCGCCCGTTCCACAGATAGACGTCGAGCGCCCGTGCGCCCTCCGGCGTGTAGGTCCAGCGCCATTGCAGCGTCGAATCGGCCGACCGGCCCGAGGATTGCTGTTCGGCGCCCTCGTGCGGCGCGCCCAGCACGTCGCGCGCGCGGGCGCGGCAAGATGCCTTGCGCTGCCTCGGCGTGTCGCCGGCGGGTTCGACCCGCCCGGTCGCATCGCCGCCGTCGTAGATCCATTTCCAGCCGCCATCGCCCTGCCTGCGCCAGATCGTCGTGAAATAGCCTGCGGCCTGTTCCGCCGGAACCATCCACGGGCCGGTATTGACCGCAGTCGTGCCGTCGCACGACACGAAGCTGGCGCGCGCGAACCACTGGATCGGATGCGTGGGCTCAACGCGGTTGGCAAGCGCCCGCCGCGCGACGATCGGGTGCGGCGCAAACATCATCGCGTCTTCGGCCGCGCTATCGCGGAACGCGGCCCATTGTTCGCCCTTCGCGGCGCGGGCGGCGAAGGCGCGCTCGGCGTCGATCGCGCTCACCTGCAAAGCGAAGAGCGTCAGGATCACAGGCTGGTCTCGTCGAACGCAATCCCCGCGTTGCGATAGGCGGCGACCAGCGTGTTGCGCAGCAGGACGGCGATCGTCATCGGCCCGACCCCGCCCGGCACCGGCGTGATCGCGGCTGCGACGCCTGCGGCCGATTCGAAATCGACGTCGCCGACCAGCCCACCCTCGGTCCGGTTGATGCCGACGTCGATCACGGTCGCGCCGGGCTTCAACCACTCGCCCCTGACGAAATGGGGAATGCCGACCGCCGCCACGACGATGTCGGCGCGCGACACATGGCCCGCGAGATCCTTCGTCCGCGAATGCGCGATCGTCACGGTCGCGCTGGCGCGCGTCAGCAGCGCGGCCATCGGCTTGCCGACGATGTTCGACCGGCCGATGACCACCGCATCCTTGCCGGTCAGGTCGCCCAGTTCTTGCCTGAGCAGCATCAGGCAGCCGAGCGGCGTGCAGGGAACGAAACCCTCCAGACCCGTCGCCAGCTTGCCCGCATTGACCGGGTGGAAGCCGTCGACATCCTTTTCGGGAAAGATCCGCTCGATAACAGTGGTTTCGCGGATGTGTTCGGGCAGCGGCAGTTGGACGAGAATGCCGTCGACCGCCGGGTCGGCGTTGAGGTCATCGACCAGCGCGAGCAGGTCGGCTTCCGACACATCGGCGGCGAGCCTGTGCTCGAAGCTCGCCATATTGGCCGCGACCGTCGCCTTGCCCTTCGATCGGACGTAGACGGCGGACGCCGGGTCCTCGCCGACCAGGACGACCGCCAGCCCCGCCTTGCGCCCGCTCGCCGCCTCGAACGCCGCCGCAGCTTCGCCCACCCGGGCCCTGAGCGCGGCCGCGGCCGCCTTTCCATCGATGATCCGTGCCGTCATGCGCAGGGGTCATAGAGGGACGTCGCCGCATTCGCCAGCCATCGCGCCCTCGCCAGCCGTCATCCCCGCGAAGGCGGGGATAAATTCTGGCTGACTGGTGTGAGTCCGACAACGTTCGGCGACTATTGATCCCCGCCTTCGTGGGGATGACGGTGGGTGGGGGTATGGCTCGGCTCTCGACCAATCCGTCCCCAGCTGCGCGGACCTGACGGTTGAAACTGCCGGGGATGACGATGAAGGGCTAAGGGTTCGCAATCCGCGCCGCGATCGCCGCCAGTGTGTCCGTATCTCCCGCGATCGCCAGGCGCTTCTCCCGCGACGTGTCCCCACCGACGATCCGGACGTCGCGCTTCGGCACGCCGAACGCCTTCGCCACCAGCGCGATCACCGCGTCGTTCGCCGCGCCGTCGACCGGCGGCGCGGTCACGCGGGCGGCCAGCACGCCCCCTCGCCCAGGCTCCAGCGCGGCGCGCGACGACCGCGGCGTCACGCGCACGGCCAGGACAAAATCGCTCAAGCGCCGGTGTAGGCGGCGATCAGCTGGTTGCGGATGATGACGTCGAGGATCGCCAGGATGATCAGCACCACCACCGGCGACAGGTCGAGCGCGCCGAAATCGGGCAGGACGCGCCGGATCGGGCGATACAGCGGCTCGGTCATCACCTGCAGCGCCTGCCACACGTTGCGGACGAGATCGTTCGAGGTGTTGATGACGTTGAACGCGATCAGCCAGGACAGGATCGCCTGGACGATGATGATCCACCACACGAGGTTGAGCAGGATCTGGAGGATTTCGAGGATCGTCGTCACGCCGTGGTCATTCCCGTGTCTGTCTTAACCCGATATAGCACCGATCAGCGCCGGACCAAGGTCCCTGCGCCCCGTTCGGTAAAGATCTCCAGCAGCATACCATGGGGAATGCGCCCGTCGAGGATGACCGCGGCATCCACCCCGCCCTCGACCGCGGCGACGCAGGTTTCCAGTTTGGGGATCATGCCGCCGGTGATCGTTCCGTCCGCACGCAGCCCGGCGATGTCGGCCGGGTTCAGGTCGGTCAGCAGTTGCTTGTCCTTGTCGAGCACGCCCGGCACGTCGGTCAGCAGGAAGAAGCGCGCGGCGCGCAATTCGGCCGCGATCGCGCCTGCCATCGTATCGGCATTGACGTTGTAGGTGTGCCCGTCCGCCCCGAGCGCCACCGGCGCGACGACGGGGATGAACCCTTGCGCCGACAAGCTGGTCAGGATGGTCGGATCGACCCGGGACGGTTCACCGACGAAGCCCAGATCGACATGCCGTTCGATCCCCTGCAGCGGATCGGCTTCGCGCCCCGACACCTTTTCGGCGACGACCAGGTTCGCGTCCTTGCCCGAAATCCCGACCGCACGCCCGCCGGCCTGCGCGATCCAGGCGACGATTTCCTTGTTGATCGACCCCGCAAGCACCATTTCCGCGATCTCGGCGGTCGGCTTGTCGGTGATGCGCAGGCCGTCGTGAAAGCGCGATTCGACGCCCAGCCGCTTCAGCATGGCGCCGATCTGCGGCCCCCCGCCATGGACGACGACGACGTTGATCCCGACCATTTTCAAGAGCGTCACGTCCTCGGCGAAATCGCGCGCGAGTTCGGGATCGCCCATCGCATGGCCGCCGTATTTCACGACGAAGGTCTTGCCGGTGTAGCGTTGCAGGTACGGCAACGCCTCGGTCAGCGTTTCCGCCTTCGCGAGCATCGCGGGGGATGGGGCGTGATCGGTCATTTGGGGGCCCTTAACCCCATCCGTTCGTCCTGAGTAGCCATTGAGCGCAGTCGAGATGGCGTATCGAAGGATCCTTGCTTCGATACGGGCCTTCGCCTTAGCTCAGTCCCTACTCAGCACGAACGGTCAGGAAAGGAGTCAGGCGGCTCGCTGCCCATCCAACCGCCGCCCCAGCGCCACCGCGACATAGATCAGCGGCGGAACCAGCAGAGCCGACAGCACGACCTTCGCCAGCATCTGCCCGACCAGCAGCCCGCCGATCGGACATTCGCCATAGAAGGCGATGGCGACGAACACGACCGTATCGACGATCTGGCTGAG
>DASTEN010000317.1:0-2858 GCA_035709645.1 Sphingomonas sp. | reverse complement strand
GGGTGATGTGGTGGCAAAGACGAAGCTGATGACCGTCTAAAGCGACGTCGTCATCCGCAGGGGGGCACGGCGGACGATCGCGGCCGGTGCCTCGCCTCGCCGGGCGAGCGCCGACACCGTGCCGACGACGTCAGCGCATCTGCCCGCCCAGCGTTTCGGCGAACCAGTCGGCGATATAGTCACGTCCGAAGCTCATATTGTCGGCACCGACATGTTCGACACCGCCTTCCCGCGGCGTGAAGATCTTGAGTTCGCGGCGCGGGCTGTTCGTCAGCTGATCGTAGCTTTGCTGGGCATATTCGACACCGATCTGCCGATCCTCCGCACCGTGCGTGACCAGGAACGGGACCTGGATTCGGTCCATCACGCCGTTCAGGTGCATGCCTTTCGTCTTCTCGTGGAAATCGTCCATGTCGGTCGCGCCGAAGACCCACATCACATGGCCCCAATAGTGCGGGACGGGGTTCTCGCCCTCGCGGCGAAGTCGCTTCTGCTGCACTTCCGCCCAATCGTGGTTCGCCCCCCATACGGCTCCGGATGCGAAGCGCGGTTCGAACGCCACCGCGCGCGGCGCGTAATGGCCGCCTAGGGAAATGCCGGTCATGCCGATCCGCGCAGGGTCGACATCGGGCTGGCCTTCCAGCCAATCGACCCATGGCGACGCCCAGCGCTCGCTGGCGTGGGTCGCCGGCAGCCCCTGCAGGCGCAGCGCCTCCCCGGTGCCGGGCTGATCGACGCACAGGCAGGAGATGCCACGCTTCGCCAGCGCGTGCGGCAGCCACGAGAACCACAGCAACTCCTTCGTCGAATCGAGCCCGTTGCAATAGACCACGGCCGGCTTGCGCCCCTCGCCCGGTGCACGGGTCCAGAGCGCGGACAGCGTCTTGCCCTCGTACGGGATCTCGACCCGCTCCACATTGTCCTTCGCAAACAGCGTTCCGCGCCGAAAACTGTCGAGCGCCTTGCGATAGGTTTCCTCGCGACCCGGATGTCCATGGCCCTGCATCCGCTCGGCCGTCTGAAAATACAGGCCAGCCCGCTTCAGCTTGTCACCCGCCGAGAACAGCGCCCCCCGCGCCTCGTCCTCGGCCGCCAGACCGACCAGCTTGTCGGCCATCCTGACCCATTCGGCCATGAATGCGCCGGTGCCCGCATCGGCGCCGCCGTCGGCGGCATCCTTGATCGGCTGGCACATGTCCATGATCTCGCCGATCTTCGCTCCGCTTTCGAGCGCGATCGCCAGGCTGAGGTTCCAGATATAGTTCGGGAAATAGTTGAAGAGCGCCACGGAGCGGTCCTTTCAGAGATATAGATCGGGGGATCAGGCGGGGATCGGCGGGTGGGGGTCGGACAGCGCCACCCGGACCATCACGACGGTGACCAGTCCGCTCAGCATCACGCCGTACAAGACCTTGTAGGCGGCGATGTCGGCGAAGGCCCATTCCGGTGCGGCCACGCGCGGCAGCAGCAGGATCGTCGCGATGCCGCCGGCGACGCCCACGGTCGCCGCGATCAGCGCCGCGCGGGCCACGGCTGCGACAGGCCAGCGGCGGACGCGCCTTCCGACGATCCCGTCGATCCGGCGCTTTGCCAGTCGCGATCGGGTGAGGAGAGTCGGGACCAACGTGGCCATGAAGGCGATGACGATGCTCTGCGGAAGCGCATCGAACGCGACGTCGCCAACCGAAGCGGTCGGTGCGGATGCGAAGATCAGCCAGGAAAAGAACAGGCTGAAGATGCCGTTGATGATGCACGAGATCAGTGTCTCGATCGCGACGTATCTGCGCTGCGAACCTGTCATGCCTGTCGTCCTTCCGTACCGACCGACGCCGTGAAATCGGGCGTCATCCCTCGATCCCGTGCAGCGCCGCGGTGACGACCACATTGCCGTCGGCATCCACGCCAAGAGGAACCCGGGTCAGCCCCTTGCCCACCGGCGGGCCGCGCAGGCAGCGGCCGCTGTCGATGTCGAACAGCGCCCCGTGCGCGTGGCAGACCAGATGCTGCCGGTCGCCGTCCAGATAGCCGTCGCGACGCCAGGCCATGGGCGTGCCCGGCGAGTAATGCGGGCACGAATCCAGCCAGCCGAGCAGGCGCCCCGCCCGCCGCACCACGATGACGCGCGCAGCGGCGTCGGGGGGCAGGAAGCCCCGCGCCTCCCCCTCCCCCACATCGTCGGTGCGGCACAGGACGGTTCCGGCGGCGATCGGCGTCACCGCGGCTTGCCGCCCGGCGGCGGGCCACCCGGAAACCATTTGTCGCGCGACTGAAACAAGAACATCTGCGACGACTCCGGTCCCGCCGGTGCCTCGCGCGGGACCCAGCTGTCGTCGTGCTTGTCCATGTCGGCGTCATATTCGAAGTGGCAGCCAAGCGGGCTGTTGAAGTACCAGAACCAGTTCGATCCGAACTTGTGGCGCCCCGGTCCCCAAAACGACTGATAGCCGGCCTGCACGAAGCGGCTGCCCGCCAACATCAGTTCGGTCGGGCCGCCCATGTGGAAGGCAAGATGCTCGCATCCCTGCATGTGCGCCGGCGTTTCGATGAAGAAGAGCGTATGGTGATCGTCCGCCGCCTTCGGCCGCAGGAAGGGGCCCGCGCCCAACAACGTGTCAGTGACGACGAACTTCAGCCGGTCGACATAGAAGCGTACGGCACCGGCGATATCGGGTACGAACAGCACGACGTGGCTGAGCGTGCGGGGTTGTGCGGGCATGTCGGTGTCGACGCCGATTTCGTTGACGCCGCGTTGCGCCGGGCTGCCGGGCGCGTTGATTCGTTCGCCGGCAAGGTCGAGCTGACGCCGGATCGTCACCTGGAAACGCAGTTCGAAGCCCAGGTCGTCGCGCAGCAGGATC
>DASTEN010000316.1:0-5377 GCA_035709645.1 Sphingomonas sp. | reverse complement strand
TCCACCTGTTCGCGCAGGTCCTTCAGCTGGCTGAGCATCGAATTGAAGCTGGTGACGAGACTGCCGATTTCGTCCGCCCGCGCATCGTCGGTCAGCAGCCCCAGCGTCCCCGACGTCCGGACGACGCCCATGTGCCGTTCCACACGGTGCAGCGGTTTCAGCACCAGCCGGCCGATCATCCGCCGCAGAACCAGCAGCACGATCGCGAGCAGCACAACCGCGCCGCCGACCGCCAGCAACAGCATCCGCCGCCCGAGCAGCGACAGGTCGCGCGGGACCCCGAACCGCGCGCTGGCGACGGTCGCGCCGTCTGCGCCGGAAATCGGGACCGCGATCTGCAACCGGTCGCGCAGCGAAGCGATCGACACGCCGGCATCGCGCGCGGCCAGGTCCAGCTTTGCCGGCAGTTGCAGCAGCTGGCCGAGCTGCGTCGGGGTCAGTTCGCGTGCCATCAACACATAGCCGCGCGGGGATCCACTGCCATCGCTGCGCCGCACCTGCGCGACGCCGACCGCCGCCAGCGTCGTGCCGAACCGCATGTAGAAGGATCGCGAACTCTGCGTCGCCAGCAGGCTCGGCAACCGCATGCCGGGGATCTGCGACACCAGCCGCGCCCGCATGTCGGCGCGGTCGCCGCCGGCTCGCGGATCGAGCCAACGCGCGATCACGACCCGCCCGTCGGGCGCGATATAGGCCATGCCGCTGACGTCGAGGTTCTGCATCGCCAGCGGCGAGAAACTCTCGCGTTCGAATTCGACCGTCGGCGCCGCCATGTAATCGTAGCTGGCGTTCCAGTCGCCATAATCGCGAACCGCGGTTTCGACCTTTGCCGCGAATTCGGTCAGCGCGGCCTGGGTACGTTCGACATTCGCCTCGACGGCGGCTTCCTCCAGCCGGTTGAAGCTGGGGGTGATGACCCCGGCGAGCAGCAGCGTGATCGCGATCGACCCGACCAGCCCGACGCCGGTCAGGATCAGCACCAGTTGCGCGCCGAGCGATCGGGGAATGCGCGTCAGCCCGACCCGATCGAGCCAGCGCAGCGTCCGCCCCGGCATCAGCCGTGGGTCCCGGTCGCCGCCTCTTGGCCCGCGTCGGCGCTGCCGTCGAACAGGAACGTCGTGGCGGCGAGCGCACGCGCGTCTTCCTCCGCCATCGGGCGGGCGAGGAAATAGCCTTGCAGGTGGCTGCAGCCTGCGACCCGCAGCGCCTGGACCTGTGCTTCGGTTTCAACGCCTTCGGCGACCACTTCCATCCCCAACGCCCGGCCCAGGTGGATGACCGACTGGACGATTGCCGAACTCTCGCGTTCGCGACCCAGCCCGTCGATGAAGCTGCGGTCGATCTTGAGGCAATCGAGTGCGAACTTGCGGATGTTGTACAGCGACGAATAGCCGGTGCCGAAATCGTCGAGCGCGATGCGGAAGCCCATCTGGCGCAGGCGGTACAGCGTTTCGGCGGCGCGTTCGGCATCGTCGAAGATCGCGGTTTCGGTGATTTCGATCTGCACCCGCGCCGGGCTGACGCCCGAGCGCTGCACGCGTTCGATCACGCGGCCGACGAAATTCTGGCGCCGGAACTGGCGGGGCGAGAAGTTGACCGAGACATATTGGTCCGGCCAGTGCTTCACCGCGTCGAGCGCGGTTTCCAGCACCCAGTCGCCCAATTCGTGGATCAGGTTCGATTCCTCGGCGATCGGGATGAACATCGCCGGCGAGATCATGCCGTATTCCGGGCTGTGCCAGCGCAGCAGCGCTTCGAACCCGGTGACCTTCATCGCGCCGCTGGCGACGATCGGCTGATAGACCAGTTTCAGTTCGCCGCCGGCGATCGCCTTCGACAGGCCGCTTTCGATTCTGCGACGGAAGCGGATCGATTCGTCCATGCTTTCGTCGAACACGCGCACCAGCCCGCGCCCGCCGCGCTTCGCCTCGTTCAACGCCAGGTCGGCGCGGCGCATGACGTCGATCGGATCATTGGTCGCACCGGGATCGACGACGACGACACCCAGCGACGCCCCGCCCTGCACCGAATGGCCAAAGACCGTAAAGGTTTCCGAGCAGGCCTTCAACAGCCGCTCGCAGATCATCACCGCCTCGTCCTCGCCGGTCGCGGGGAACAGCGCAGCGAATTCGTCGCCGCCCAGTCGCGCGACGAACGACCCGCGCGGCGCCGCGGCGTGCAGCTTTCCACAGACGACGCGGATCAGCTCGTCGCCCGCCAGATGGCCGAAGCTGTCGTTGATCAGCTTGAAGCGATCGAGGTCGATCATCGTCATCGCGAAGCGTTCGTCGCTGCGGACGGAGCCGTGCAGCGCGCGCAGGAATGCCAGGCGGTTGGGCGCATCGGTCAGCGAATCATGGTTCGCCATGTGCACGGCGCGGCTTTCGTTGGCACTGAGCTCCAGCGCCTGTTCCTCCAGCTGCCTGACCTGTCCCGCCAGCGCCTCGCGCGCGGCGGCCAGTTCGCGATCGGCCGCCCAGCGATGGCACAGCGCGGTCGCGGTCTGGACGATCTCCTCCACCTCGAACGGCTTGGCGATGTAGAAGATTTTGTCGGCCGGCCCGGCGGCACGACTGATTTCGAGCGGGGAAAAATCGGAATAGCCGGTGACGATGACCAGGTTGATGTCGGGATCGAGCGCGCGGATACGACGCGCGGTTTCCTTGCCGTCGATCCCCGGCGGCATGCGGACATCGATGAACGCGACCGAATAGGGCTCGCCGATCTTCAGCGCCGCCTCGACCGCCGCGACGCCGTCCAGGCCCTGCATGTGATGGGTCAGCGCGAACCGCGGCGTATCGCCCGTCGCCGCTGCGGACGCGGGCGCGGCGGCATCGTCACCGAACAACTCGCTCGCCATCGCCGACAAGGCCTCGCCAGCCGCGGTGTCGCGCGGCGCAAAGCTGCGGGCGTAGCTGTCATGCATCGCCTGTTCGTCGTCGATTATCAGAATGCGCACGTCGCCTGACCCCTCACTACACCGTTTCGACGGCGTAACCGGGGAGGGTTAAGAAGGCGTTGACGATTGCGCGCAGACGCTCAGCGCGAACGCAGCCAGCCGGTCACGGACACGCGCCGATGCGGCGCCGCCCGGGTCACTTCGCTGACGCTGTGGCGCTGGGGCACGCGAAACAGGTTCAGCGTGTTGAATGCGGGAACGAAGCCCTGCGCGACTTCGCGATCGTCATGGAACAGCAGCAACCCACCCCATTCCGGCCGCCACGGCGCCGTCAGCCCGAAGACATAGGCGGCGTGCCGTTTCTTGCCGGCGACAGCATCGTCATGCGCGGTCAGGAAATCGCCGGGTCCGAACGACGTCGCCTGTGCATCGGCGAAATCGATCGCGTCGGCGCCGGTGATCCGACGCATCAGCGCGCGGACCGGATCGCCCGAGAGAAAACGCGCAAAGGTGGCTAGCGGGTCGCCGCTCTGCCGTCGCCGATCGTCGTCGTCCGGAACACGGATGGCTTCGTAGCGGAACTGGAAGCCCGTTCGCGCGCCGTGATACACCGCTGCATCCAGCGCGGCACGCTTGTCCGCGCTCATCTCGCGACGGACCTCGCGCGACAGCTCGAACAGTTTCTCACCCGAATTGATGACTTGCATCCAATCGTCGCGCGCGGCGAGTTCGGCGTGCAGCGCCGATGCGGCATCTGCGGTCAGCAGGCCGGGGATCGAGACCCGCCCATGCGCCGCGTACCGGAGGCGCAGCGCATCCACGTCGATCGCAGGGTTGATCTCGAACGGTATGTTCATCGTCGTCGTTCCTAGCGCGGCCGGTCGATCGCCATGGGCAAAAAAGGGGCGGAACCCTGCGGTCCCGCCCCCCATTCGTGGCATGCTTCGAAACGGATCAGAAGCGCAGCTTCGTTCCGACGAAGAACGACCGGCCCATCACGTCGTAGGTGGTGGGGAAGGTGTTGGTCTGTTCGCCCTGACCACCACTCTGCGCCGACGCCAGCAACGGCGGCTGGACGTCGAACAGGTTCGATACGCCGATGTTCAGGTCGAACATGTCGGCCGGCGACATGCGGATCGTCATATCGACATATTCCTTCGCCGGCAGACGCTCGACAGCATAGACCACGGCGTCGTTGTCGTCGCGAACCGACGTGATGCGACGGTACTGGACCGAGACGGCCGCCTGGTCGGTACCCACGGTCACGCGGGCATTGTGACGCCACTTCGGCAGCGGAATGCCGGCCGGGGTGCACAGGCGGCCGAAGGTGCCCGCGCAGACGCGCTCGATCGGCAGGCCGACGACGGGCACGTAGTTGTACTTGAACAGGCGCGAGCCCTGGTAGCTGAAGCCGATGCGGGCATTCTCGATGCCGAACAGCGACGTCGGACGATAGGTATAGTTCGCGCCGATATCGAGGCCCGACGTGCGCAGGCCGCCGGTGTTGGCGTTGCGATCGTCGATCCGCTCGATCTGGCCGACCGAGTTGCGCGTGATCAGCGCGCAATAGTTCTGCAGCTGCAAGGTGAAGCAGGCGTTGCCAATGTTGGCCGAACCGACCGTCGAGATATAATCGTCGATCTTGATATTGTAGTAATCGACCGTCGCGGTGAAGCCGCTCAGGAAGCTCGGAGCGAATACGCCGCCGACGGTCCAGGTCGTCGCCGTTTCTTCACGCAGGTTCGGGTTGCCGCCCAGGAACGTCGGCGGGTTGACCAGCGTCGCATTGCCCAGGTTGGTACGCGACGTCGCGTCGGCCAGCACGGCCGCCGGAATGCCCTGTGCGATACAGAAGGCGTTAAGCGCACCGCCCGGCGCGGCCGCCGCAACGTTACATCCTTCGATGTTGCCGTTGAAGCTGACGGTATTGCCCAGGAACAGCTGGTTCACGCTCGGCCCGCGGATCGCGCGCGAATACTGGCCACGGAACGTGATGTCGCGCACCGGCGCGAAGATGCCGCCCACCGCGTAGGTATACACGGTGCCCGGCGCGTTCGAGTAATCCGACACGCGGCCCGCGGCATTCAGTTCCAGCTTGTGGATGAAGCCCTGATCGACCAGCGGCACGTTCAACTCGGCGAACGCTTCGCGCACGCTGTATTCACCGGCCGTCGGACGGCCCGGGTTGAAGCCGGCGACGTTGCCCGACGACAGGAACTGATCGGGCTGGATCGCGCCCTTTTCCTTGCGCCATTCACCGCCGAGCGCGAGGCCGACCGGACCGGTGCCGAAATCGACCAGATTCGGGTTGGTGATCGCGAAGGTCGCGACCTGCGTGGTGTATTCCTGCAGATTGGTCGCGCCGATAGCGAGATAGTTGATCGACGCCTGCGAGATGTTGCCCTGACCGAAGATGTTGGCGGGCACGCAGCCCGCGGCACGCGCGGCCGCGTCGGCGCAAACCAGCGTGCCGCCGCC
>DASTEN010000315.1:0-2495 GCA_035709645.1 Sphingomonas sp. | reverse complement strand
GCAGCTTCCCGCCGAATTACCTCCACGATACCTGGCGCGACTGGCTGTACTGGGACATCGAGCTGGAGGCCTGATCTCTCCAGGCATCGGTTCGCCCTGAGCTTGTCGACAGGCGGTTCTTCGATACACTGGCGCATCGGTTCGGGGGACGGGGACATGCCGGAATTGCAGATGGATCGCCGGCGCGCGATGGCGCTTGGCCTGGGCGGGGGTGCGGCGGTCGCGCTTCCGGGCTGGGCCCTCGCGCAAGAGTCCGACGCGTGGCTCGACCCGCTGGTCCAGAGCTTCATGGCACGGTTCGACGTGCCCGGCGCCGCTGTCGCGATCGTTCGCAAGGGCGCCGCGCCGATCATCCGCGGCTATGGCGTGCGGACGCTGGGCAAGGCGCCGCGGGTCGACGAGCACACCCGCTTCGGCATAGCGTCCAACAGCAAGGCGTTCACCGCCGCCGCGATCGCACAGCTGGTCGATGCCGGGACGCTGGGCTGGGACGAACCGGTCATCCGCTACCTCCCCGAATTCCGCATGGCCGATCCGGCCGTCACCCAGATGATGACGGTCCGCGACCTGCTGGTCCACCGCAGCGGCCTGCCGCTGGGCGCCGGCGACCTGATATATTTTCCGGCGGCCGGCCGGCCTCTGGCCGATTCGCTGAAGGCGCTGCCGTTTCTGAAGGCGGACAAGGGCTTCCGCGCCGGCTATGCCTACGACAACATCCTCTACAATGTGGCGGGCCTGCTGATCGAGCGGGTGACCGGAAAGCGCTGGCGGGACGTCATTGCGACGCAGCTATTGGCGCCGCTGGGCATGGCCGACGCGGTCCCGTCACGCGACATGCTGACGACCGACAACGTCGCGGGGCGCCACGCACGACAGGGGCCACCCGTGCGCGGGATCGGTGCGATGCGGGTCACCCGCGCGGACGAAGATGCCGGGATCGACCCGGCCGGCGGGATCAACGCCAGCGTCAGCGACATCGCCAGGTGGCTGCAAGTCCAGCTGGCGGGCGGCGCGCTGCCCGACGGTCGGCGGCTGTGGAGTGCGGCACAGGCGCGCGAAATGTGGACGCCGCAGATCATCGTCTCGTCGAGTGACGGACCGACGCCCGAACGTCCCACCCGCCCGGTCCAGTCCAGCTATGCGCTCGGCTGGGGCGTCTCGGACTATCGCGGCATGCGCCTGATCGCGCATTCGGGCGGCCTCAGCGGTCAAGTGACGCAGACTGCGATGATCCCGGTGCGCGGGATCGGCGTCGCGGTGTTCACCAATGTCGAGGACGGAACGTCGTCGGCGATGCGCAACGCGATCCTCGACCGGCTGATCGACGCGCCCGCCACCGACTGGATGGCAATCTATGCCGCGCAGAAGTCGGCGGCGGACAGCGAGGCGTTGTCGAGCGTCGCAGGCGGCGTCAATACCGCGCCCGCCGGCGGCCCCAGCCTGCCACTCGCTGCCTATGCCGGGCGCTACCGGGACCCGTGGTACGGCGACATCGTCGTCACGGAACATGCGGGCAGGCTGTCGATCGACTTCGTGCCGACACCGGTGTTCAAGAGCACGCTCGAACCCTGGGGCAGGGACGCATTCCGCACGCGCTTCCCGAAGGACGCGGGCGAGGATGCCATCGTCACCTTCGCGGTCGCGGGTGGCCAGGTCGCAGGCGTCACGATGAAGGCGCTGTCGCCACTCGCCGACTTCAGCTATGATTTCCATCATCTGGCGTTCGCGCCGGTTCGCTGACTTGCTCGCCGCGTATTAGGTTGTTAATACAGTCGCTATGAACCTGGGTCCGCCGTTCGATCCGTCCGACCGCCGCATGGGGCCGTCGGACGACGACCCCTTCGCCAATTTCGCGCGCACCGGGAAACTCTCCACGGGCAACCCGCCGTCTACGCCGCCGTCCGGCGAGAGCATGCGGTTCGATCCGCCTGCACCGCCGAAGCGTCGCATCCGCTGGGGCCGGTGGATCGTGCGCGGGACCGGCGTGTTCATCGTGCTGCTGGTCATCGCGATCATCTGGCTGGCAGTCACCGCCCCCCTGTCGCGATCGCTGAAGCCGCCGACGCCGCCCAGCATCACGCTGCTCGCCAGCGACGGCACCCCGATCGCGCGGCGCGGGGCGGTGATCGGCGCACCGGTCGACGTACGCACCCTGCCCAAGCACATTCCTGAGGCGTTCCTGGCGATCGAGGACCGCCGCTTCTATTCGCACTGGGGCGTATCCCCACGCGGCATCACGCGCGCGATGTGGAACAACTTCCGCGCCGGCGGCATGCGCGAGGGCGGGTCGACGATCACCCAGCAGCTGGCGAAGAACGCGTTCCTGTCGTCCGACCGCACCTTCGGCCGCAAGGCGCGCGAGCTGATGATCTCGTTCTGGCTGGAGGCGTGGCTGACCAAGGACGAGATCCTCAGCCGCTATCTGTCGAACGCCTATTTCGGCGACAACGTCTACGGCCTGTCGGCGGCGGCGAAACATTATTTCAGCAAGCGGC
>DASTEN010000314.1:0-2208 GCA_035709645.1 Sphingomonas sp. | reverse complement strand
ATCTGCACTGCGACATCGACGAGGTGATCCTTAATCAGGACGTGCTGGAAACCGGCCGGACCGGTGGCGACCTGAACCGCGCGATGATGAGCTTCGCCAAGCATCACGGCAATCTGCACTGCGAGATCGACGATGTGATGGAGGCTTATGTCCATCAATGCGCGATCGAGATCGATGCGAAGTCGCTGGCCAGGACCGGCCTGTTCCTGACCCGCACCGCGCGGACCGGCGATGCGGAGGGCGACAAGCGCGCCAAGCGGACGCGGCGGTTGCTGTCGCTGATGACGACCAGCGGGCAATATGACGGGTCGGGGGACTTCGCCTATCGCGTCGGGCTGCCGGCCAAGAGCGGGGTGGGGGGCGGCATCCTCGCCATCGTGCCGCAGGTCGCGTCGATCGCGGTGTGGTCGAACAATCTCGACCGGCAGGGGAATTCGATCCTCGGCGTGCGGGCGCTGGAGTTGCTGGCGGACAAGGCGGATTGGTCGGTGTTCGGGTGAAGACCCGTCGTTGATCCGTCCAATCCGTTCGTCCTGAGTAGCCATTGAGCTTGTCGAAATGGCGTATCGAAGGACCGCCAAGGGTGCTTCGATACGGGTCTTCGACAAGCTCAGCCCCTACTCAGCACGAACGGTTTAGGATTTTTCTTACCTACCCACCCCCGTTTGCTTCGAGCCTGTCGAGAACCGAAGTCGAGAAGGGGGTGCCCCAAGCGCCCCGTTCTCGACGGACGTTTCTCGACAAGCTCGAAACTGCTCGAACCGAACGGAGTGGGTGGGGCTGCGGGACGTCAGCTTCCCGAAGCCGGCCCCAGCAGATCCAGCACCGCCGCCGTCATCGCGATCGTGCCGGTCACGATCGACGGCTCCGGCGCTATCTTGAACAGCGGCGAATGGTGCGACGGCACCGGCGGTCCGCCATTCCGGGCAGCGGTGATGTCCGCCATCGGCGTGCCGCCGACCGCGAAATAATAGCCCTTCACCTTTGAATCGGGCTGGACCAGATAGGCGAAATCCTCTGCGCCCATGCCGGTCTGTTCGAATGGCACGACGTTCTTCGGCCCCAGCGTGGTCGCCATCACCGCGTTCAGCCGGCGGGCGAGGGGGGCGTCGTTTATCGTGGTCGGGGTGCCTTCGATCACTTTCACCACCGGCATCTTGTCGGCGGGCATGCCGTTCAGCGTGCCGATGCCGCCCGCGACGCGCTTGATCCCGTCGAGCAACTGCTTGCGCGTACCCTCGTCATTGGCGCGGACCGTCACCTGTAATTTGGCCATGTCGGTGATGATGTTGTGCTTCAGCCCCGAATGGAACGATCCGACGGTGATGACGCCGGGATCGAGCGGCTGGCGTTCGCGGCTGATCAGCCCCTGCAACGCGATCACCAGTTGCGATGCCATATAGACCGGGTCCTTGCCGGCATGGGGACTGGCCCCGTGCGCGCCGATGCCGGGCACGTCGATATCGACCGAGTCCGACGACGAATATTGGATGCCCTCCGACGCCGATACCATTCCCGCCGGCAGTCCGGCGGCGACGTGGAAGGCGAGCGCGTAATCCGGCTTGGGGAAGCGGCTATAAAGGCCGTCGGCCAGCATCGCCTTCGCCCCGCCGACGCGTTCCTCGGCGGGCTGGACGATGAACACGATCGTGCCCTTCCACTGGTCTTTCAGCGCCGCCAGCCGCCGGGCGGTGCCGACCATCGCGGGGATGTGGGTGTCATGGCCGCAGGCGTGCATCACCGGCGCTTCGACCCCGTCGACGCCGACCTGTCGCGCCTTGCTGGCATTGGGCAGGCCCGATTTCTCCTCGACCGGCAGCCCGTCCATGTCGGCGCGGACCAGTACGGTCGGGCCGGCGCCGTTCTTCAATACGCCGACGACGCCGGTGCCGCCGATGCCGGTGGTGACCTGCATCCCCGGCACGGCGCGCAGCTCGGTCGCCATGCGTTCGGCGGTCTTCACCTCCTTGAACGACAATTCGGGATTGCGGTGGAACCAGTCCCACATGCTGCCCAGCGACGCCTTGTAATCGGCACGGACGGCGGGCGCCCAGTCGGGTTCGGCCATGGCCGGCGTAGCGGCCAGCAGGCAGGCGGCGGTGGCGATCAGTTTGCGCATGGTTCGGGTCCCCTTTGGGGCGTCAAGCTATCGGGTTCGGGGCGGGTGTCGAGAGGGTTTCGGTTCGGGCGAAGGTTGCGAAGAAGAAG
>DASTEN010000313.1:0-5306 GCA_035709645.1 Sphingomonas sp. | reverse complement strand
CTGAAGTCGGCCTGGAGGCGCTTGGGGAGTTTCAGTCCTTTGTCCTGTTCCAGCACCCAGGCGACCCCCCCCTTGCCCGACTGCGAATTGACGCGGATGACGGCTTCGTAATCGCGGCCGACGTCCCTGGGATCGATCGGCAGGTACGGGACCTCCCACAGATCGTCGTTGCGCGCCTCCTGCGCGGCGAACCCCTTCTTGATCGCATCCTGGTGACTGCCCGAAAAGGCGGTGAAGACCAGGTCGCCGCCATAAGGGTGGCGCGGATGGACCGGCAGCTGCGTGCAATATTCGACCGTCTTTATGACCCGGTCGATGTCCGAGAAATCCAGACCCGGATCAAGGCCTTGCGTGTACATGTTGAGCGCGACTGTCACCAGGCAGACGTTGCCCGTCCGCTCGCCGTTTCCGAACAGGCAGCCCTCGACGCGGTCGGCGCCGGCCATCAGCCCCAGCTCGGTCGCAGCGACGCCGGTCCCGCGGTCGTTGTGGGTGTGGAGCGAGATGACGACCGAATCGCGATTGCGGATGTTCCGGCCGAACCATTCGACCTGATCGGCGTAGACGTTGGGCGTCGCGCATTCGACGGTTGCGGGCAGGTTGAAGATGATCGGCCGCTCAGGCGTCGGCTGCAGCACGTCCATCACCGCCTCGCACACCTCCAGGCTGACCTCCAGTTCGGCGGTCGAGAAGGTTTCGGGCGAATATTCGAACCGCCAGTCGGTGCCGGGGTATGTCGCCGCCTGATCGCGCAGCACCTTCGCCCCCTCGACCGCCACGTCGCGCACCTGCGCGGGCGTCATGCCGAACACGATCCGACGCCACGCCGGACTGACCGCGTTGTACAGGTGTACGATCGCGGTCTTCGCGCCTTCCAGGCTGGCGAAGCTCGTCTCGATCAGGTCGCGGCGCGACTGGGTCAGCACCTGTACTGTCACGTCGTCGGGAATGCGGTCTGCCCTGACCAATCCTGAAATGAAGTCGAATTCGGTCGCCCCGGCGCTGGGGAAGCCGACTTCGATCTCCTTCAGCCCGACCGCGACGAGCAGGTCGAAGAAACGCGCCTTCTTTTCGGCGTCCATCGGGTCGATCAACGCCTGGTTGCCGTCGCGCATGTCGGTCGACAGCCAGCGGGGGGCCTGGGTGATCGTGCGCGATGGCCATTGCCGGTCGGGCAGGGCGATGGTCGGGAACGGGCGGTATTTGGTGGCGGGGTTGCGCAACATCGGTGTGTGCTCTCGCTGGCAGGGGCGGTTCGTCGTTCGGGTCGGTCTGGCCCTTAGGCGGATCGCCGCGCACCGTCTGCGCGCAGCCGTCGGTCGCGCCTAAGGGCGCGTAAGTCGAAGCAGCGAGAGGCGAACCGTCATCGTCATTGCCCACATCGCCTATCGCGCAACGGGTCCCGAAGTCCAGCGTAACAATTGTAACCAATTTGAGCGTATAAAACTTGGCTGGATTGACATCGATCAATCGCGAATTTTCAGGGATTTAAGACTTTCGGTCCACAGCGGCGACACGGGCGGGGGCTCGAACGGATCACTGCCATGCGCCAGATACTCTACATCAGCACCGCCGCCGGAAAGATTGTCGGGCGCGACGCCGACGACATCCTGGCGACATCGCGGCGCAACAACACCTCGGACGGTCTGACCGGGCTGTTGTATTTCGATGGCAAGCGCTTCCTCCAGGCGCTGGAGGGCGAACCGGGTGCGGTCGCGCGCGCGCTGACGCGGATCGAAAGCGATCCGCGCCACCGTGCGATCGTCATCCTGTCCGACCGGACGGTCGACGAACGCGAATTCGGGGCATGGTCGATGGCCTATCGCGCGGCAGGCAGCGACGCCGATGATTTCATCGCGCGGATCACCGATCTGGTCGCCAGCGCCTCTGCCAGCGTCCGCGCGACCTTCACCGGCTTTGCCGAGGCACGCCGCGCCGCGTGAGCGGGCGCGCCCCGGTTCCGGGATTACTTTTCGAACGCGGCGGTAATGTCGAGCTTCACGGCGTCGGACACCATCGGGATGCCATAGTTCACGCCGAAGTCGCTGCGCTTGATCATGGTCGTCGCATGGAAGCCGACCGTTTCCTTGCCCCCCATCTGCGCCGGCATCTTGCCCGCGCCCGAGAAGCTGGCGTCCAGCGTCACCGGCTTGGTTACCCCGTTCAGCGTCAGGTTGCCGGCGATCTTCGCGCGTTGACCGGTCGCGACGACGCTGGTCGACACGAAGCGGGCATCGGCGGGGTTCGCGCCGAAGAAATCGGGCTTGCCGCCATCCTTGCCCGCACGCAGCAGGTGCGCGGTCAGGCCAGCACTGGCGGTCGTCACCTTCGATACCGGAATCGTCACGTCGACCTTTGCCGCGTTCGGACGCTTCGGGTCGAGCGTCAGCGTGCCCGTGACGCTGCCGAAGATACCGAAATAATCGTTGAAGCCCAGATGATCGACCCGCCAGCCGATCAGCGTGTGATTGGGATCGACGGTGTAGGTGCCGCCCGAGATGGCGGCCGGGTTCTTCGATCCCGGCGCCTGCATCGCCTGCTGGGCGACGATGGGCGTGGCGATGGCGGCGGTCGCGGCGATCAGGACGAGCGGCAGGCGCATGGAAAATCTCCCTGTTGAACACATCGGAGAGTGACGGAGCGAGGGGGCATGCGTCAAATCCAGATTGCGAAACGCATCGTTTGCAATCCGTGGGCCTCGCGACACCGCGCGCGCCAGTCTGCCCGAAACCTTCGAGACAGCACCGCTCGCGCTCCCGCGAAGGCGGGAGCCCAGGGGCACGAGCGACGTGCTCCGCTGTAGTGCTTGACCCTGAGTTCCCGCCTGCGCGGGAACACGGATCGCTCTTGGCGACGTCGAAGCATTTTTCTCGGGGGTCTCGCCTGCGGGGGGCGCCCCTATTTCACCACGCCGCGGATGATGTCGTAGCGGATGCGTACCCACGTGCCGATCTGCGGCTTGCCGTCGATCGAGGGCGGAATGACCAGGAACTGCCACGCCGCCTGCCGCATGCCGCGGGCGATGCCCGAGCCCGGCGATTGCCCGAGCTCGCGACAATTCTCGACACGATAACGCTCGGCGGTCTGGCAGGCGATGACGCCCCAGCCTTCGGTCGCGGTGGCAGGCATGTACGGCGCCATTTCCGCACGGGTCGGTTCGCGGTACCAGTCGGCAGCATACAGCGTGCGGCCGCCGGGGGCGTCGCTCGGTCCGTAGACCGGCTTGCCACCGCCGCTGGCGCTGGCCGAGGCTTGCCCTTCACTCGCAGGGGCGGCCCTGGATTTGATCCGACCGATGTCGGATGCGGCGAAGTCGTCGCGGCTGAGCACGATCATGTCCGGCGGGCGTGGCACGGGAACCGGCAGCGGCGGCGTCGGCGGCTGCGGCGTGCTTTTGGCGGGCGGGGGCGGGGGCGTGTCGCGTTTGGGCTGCGGCTCTTGCGGCTGCGCCCGGGCGTTGGTCGGGCTCTTGGGCGCGTCGGGGGCGTTGACGTCGAAGGTCGTCAGCGGGTTCCCGCGATCGCCCAGATCGACGAATTGCGCGGTCGTCGCCCAAAGCAGCGCCAGGACAAGCGCGCCGATGATGGCGAGCGACAGGCCGGACGCGGCGAGACGCTCACGAAGCGGCGGTCGGGCGTCGTAGGCAGAGATACGGTACGACGCGGGCATTGCGGGGGCGGGTTAGCGTACCGGGCGAGGGACGGCAATCGGGGTTCGAAGAGCCGTTTAGGGGCGGTTCGTGGCTTTCGCGGGGCGGGTCGCATCAGGCGGCGTGGGACGGCAAGTGGTCGACTGTTTCATCCGTTCGCCCCGAGCCTGCCGGGCTCCCATCGAAGTGCTACTTCGATGGGAGCCTGGCCGAAGGGCCGTACTTCGATAAGCCCGCGAGGTGTTCGCGGCACGAAGTACGGTGCTTCGCCACGCTCGGCACGAACGGGGTGAGGTCAGTTCTTTGCCTTGTCCACGAGCTGGTTGGCGGAAATCCACGGCATCATCGCGCGCAGTTCGGCGCCTGTCTTCTCGATCGGATGCGCTTCGGCCAGCTTGCGGGCGGCCTTCAGCTCGGGCTGGCCGGCGCGGTTGTCGAGCACGAAGTTCTTCACGAACCGGCCCGACTGAATGTCGGCCAGCACGCGCTTCATTTCCTTCTTCGTCTCGTCGGTGATGATCCGCGGGCCGGTGACGATGTCGCCATATTCGGCGGTGTTGCTGATCGAATAGCGCATGTTGGCGATGCCGCCCTCATACAGCAGGTCGACGATCAGCTTGGTTTCGTGCAGGCACTCGAAATACGCCATCTCGGGGGCGTATCCCGCCTCGACCAGCGTCTCGAACCCGGCCTGGATCAGGTGGGTGATGCCGCCGCACAGCACCGCCTGCTCGCCGAACAGGTCGGTTTCGCATTCCTCGCGGAAGTTCGTCTCGATGATGCCCGACCGGCCGCCGCCGACGCCGCTGGCATAGGCGAGCGCGATGTCGTGGGCGTTGCCGCTCTTGTCCTGATGGATCGCGACCAGGCATGGCACGCCGCCACCGCGCACATACTCGCTCCGAACCGTGTGGCCGGGGCCCTTGGGCGCGATCATGATGACGTCGATGTCGTTGCGCGGCTCGATCAGGCCGAAGTGGACGTTTAGGCCATGGGCGAAGGCGATCGTGCTGCCGGGCTTCAGATTGTCGTGCAGGTCCTCGGCATAGATCGCCGCCTGATGTTCGTCGGGGGCCAGGATCATCAGGATGTCGGCCCAGGCGGCGGCATCCTTGTTGTTCATGACCTTGAAGCCGGCACCTTCGGCCTTCTTCGCGGTGGCCGAGCCCTCGCGCAGCGCGATCGCGACGTCCTTCACGCCCGAATCGCGCAGGTTCTGCGCGTGCGCATGGCCCTGCGAGCCATAGCCGAGGATGACGATCTTCTTGTCCGAGATCAGGTTCAGATCGGCGTCGCGATCGTAATAGACACGCATTGGTTGGTCCCTTTTGCTCCCTCTCCCGGTGGGAGAGGATACGAAGGCTTGGCGGCTTGCCGCCTAGCCGGAGTTGGTGAGGGTGGTGTGGGGCATGGCGGGCGGCTGCCCTCACCCTCCCACCGGCTGCGCCGGCGGGCCCCTCCCTCTCCCAAAGGGAGAGGGGTGAAAGATTAAGCCCCCTCGCGGCCCCGCGCGATGGCGACGATGCCGGTGCGGGCGACTTCGACCAGGCCGACTTCGCCCATCAGTTCGACGAACTTGTCGATCTTCTCGCGCCCGCCGGTGACTTCGAAGACTAAACTGGACTTCGTCGCATCGACGACGCGCGCGCGTTACACT
>DASTEN010000312.1:0-3867 GCA_035709645.1 Sphingomonas sp. | reverse complement strand
AGGGCGGATAGGCGGCGACGACGCGCGTGTTCAGCGCCTTTCCTTCCGCGTCGATATCGGTTTCGACCTGTGTCCACCCCTCGAAGCCCCAGCGCCGTGCCTCTTGGGGGAATTCGCCGCCGAAGCGCAGAAGCTGCGGTGGCTTGTCGACGACGGCGCATTGACTGGGCGCCAGCCCCGATCGCTCGAACATCGTCCGCGCGACGTCGGGACGCCCGGCGATCTTCTCGGCCGAAGCCAGCCGAACCAGGGCGCCCACCTTGAACGGATCCTGCGCGGACAGGGCGAGATCGTCGGCAACCGCGCGCAGCGTCTCGATCGCTCGGGCCGAACCCGGCTTGTCGCCGTCGGCGATCTCCAGCCGCAACACCGCCTGCGCGCGTGGATCCGCGGCATAGCGAGGGTCGACGATCATCGCCTCCAGACGCTGGCGCAGCGGAGAGTTTCGCCAGACCTCCGCAGTCGCCGCCTTGGCCGTCGGCAGGGCAACGGCAAGTCGGGCGAGCGGCGGCGCATCGCTGGCGTCGATGATGGCCATTGCCTGCTGGCCATACGCACGGGCGTCCTCTCGGCCGACGGCCGAACTCGTCATCAATCTGTACAACGCCGGCAGGGTCGCGATCGCCCCGGCCTGCGCCGCCGACAGCCCGGCCTTGAGCGTCGCGACATCGGATCCGGTCAAGCGATCGCCACCGACGGGCATGGCCACCCGCTTCGTTCGCAGCCATTCGGCGAGGTCGCCCGCCAGGGTCGCCTGCAATGCCGGCCGCTCGAATGCGACCGAGCACCGCAGCTCGACCCGCACATTATAGCGGTAGAAGGGCGGCAGCGCTTTCACGTCTTCGGGCTTCCACGACCATTTCTGCGCGGCGCGCGCGAATTCTAGCGCGACGCGGCCGCCGCCGGCGGCGTAAACCGGTTCGATCGCGCTGACCGACCCGTCTTCGCCGATCGAAAACTGAACGATCGCGACGTCGCTTGGCTTGAGGTCGGCGTCGCCACCGCAGTCCGGCGGCGTGATGCCAGCCCCCGGCGACAGGACCTTGTCGTCGCCGAGCCGCCCGGCCCCGGTATAGGCCATGAACCGGCGTGCCTCGTCCTTGTCCCCGGCCAGCAGCGCGGCGATGGCCGCATCGGATCGCGCCTGCACGTCGCGCAGGTCGACCTTCAACGACATGCCGCCCAGCGTTTGGACGGTCTTCGCCGCCATCTTGCGCGCGCCCGCGACATCGCCGGTATTGAGTGCCAGAAGTGTCCGCTGCCTCTGAAAATCGGCCGCGACCGCGGGCGCAACCTTTTGCCCCGTCAGGACGGTGTCGGCGCGATCCAGCGCGGCACGCGCGCGATCGGGTGCGACGAAAACCGCCGTCGTCGCCAGCGCCAGCAAGGCACCAAGCTTCTCGCTTGGGGATTCGGCGAAGCGCTCGGCTTCAGCAAACAGGTCGGTCGCACCAGCATAGTCGAGCGATGCCTGCGCCACGGCGCCGAGCAGCAACAGGGTGTCGAAACGGTCCTGCCGCAGCGTCGCGTCCCCCTCCGGCATGCCGACCAGCGACGAACGGGCTGCGGCGATCGCATCGTCGCGACGGTTGAGCTTGGACAGCGCCGACGCCTTTCGTGCGGCGATCACCGCCATCGTCCGGCGATTGTTCGGGACCCGCTTTTCCAGCGCTTCCCATGCCGCAAGCGCTTCGGCGTTCTTGCCCTCGCGCTGAAGCGTCGTCGCAGTCTCGAATGCCTGTTGAACGCTCGGCTGCGCGGCCTGGACGGCCGCGGCGATGATGATCGGTGCCAACATGCGTCTATCCCCCACCCAAGGCGCTGGCGACATCGACCGTGAGCCGATTCGGCGCGCGCCCCGCGGCAGCTTATCAGCTTGGGGGTGAGGCGCACGGGGGAGATTGCGCTCGAATTGGCCGGAATTCGGCGGCGCTGGCGTGCGCGTAAATCGCAGCCTGTCGGACGTCGCCGGTGCGAGGCAGGTCGCGCATCGCCGGGCCGCACACCGCAGATAGCCTATGCTGTCCGCCTCGGCGAAGCGTCAGAGGGTCTGTAAGCCGGGTTCTGTCCACCGCCGTGTCGGCGGATGGGCGACCATTCCTCTAGGACGACGCTCGCGCGCCGCCTCCAGCAACCAACCCGGACGACGGGCCGGAACGAGGCCCATGTGCCGTCCCTATTCGGTCTTGCTCCCGGTGGGGTTTACCGTGCCGCTCCTGTTACCAGGCGCGCGGTGCGCTCTTACCGCACCCTTTCACCGTGACCGGGCACGAAACCCGGCCGTCTGCTCTCTGTTGCACTGTCCCTGGGGTCGCCCCCGGCGGGCGTTACCCGCCACCGTCGTTTCCGTGGAGCCCGGACTTTCCTCGCGCACCCAAAAGGTACCCGCGGCCGCCCGACCCTCTGACGCAAAGGGCTCTAGCCGCGGGGAAGCATGGGCGGAAGTGGTTTCTGCCCAACAGACGGCGCTGTGCATAGCCGGCCGCGCTCGCCCCTGTTCTGCCGCGGCGCGCGGCGGGCCGTGCTACGCGTCGTCGCCCTGCGGCTTTGGCAGGAGCAGCGCAAGCAGGATCATGCGGCATTCGGCGTCGATTTCGCCATCGACCAGTTCGGGGCGGAAACGTCGCTGGAATGCGACGATCGCCGCCATCGGATTCGTCACGTCGTAACCGAACCGCTCCAGCGCCAGCAGGAAACCGGCTTCCGTCCAGTGCGGATCGATCAGGTTCTTCGTCGGCCGCGGCAGCGCCAGGCGGCGCCGCGCCAGTTCGTGCCAGGGAAACAGTTCACCCGGATCGCGCTTGCGCGCCGGCGCGATATCCGAATGGCCGACGACGTTGCCGCGCGTGATCTGCCACCGATCCTTGATCCCCGCCACCAGCCGGACGACCGCGTCGATCTGCGCCGGGGGATAGGGCACATATCTATACTCGTGGCCCGGATTGACGATCTCGATGCCGACGGAGGCACTGTTCAGGTCGGTCAGCCCCCGCCAGTGCGACTTGCCGGCGTGCCACGCGCGCTTTTCCTCCGGGATCAGCCGGTGCACGGTGCCATCTTCGTATACCAGATAATGCGACGACACCTTCGCCTCCGGATCGCACAGTCGCTGGAGCGCGGACGGCCCATCGAGCATGCCGGTGTAATGCAGCACGATTGCCGAGATCGGCATCAGCCGCTCGTCGAAATTGGGCGAAGGCGTGTCGATGAAGTCCATGCAGTTCGCAGATTGCGTGTCCGCCGCGCGAAACGCAACCGCCCGCTCGATCGATCAGTGCGGGCGGTCGGTCCGGACATAGCCCCCGCGCCACCGTCGCGATGGGTCGAGCCGGTCGGTCTGCCCGATCGTCGTCTCGCCCGCCCCCATCACCAGCAGTCCGGTCGGGCGCAACGCATCGGCCAGCATCCCCAGTACCCGGCGCCGCACGTCGGGCGCGAAATACAACAGGACGTTGCGACACAGGATCACGTCGAACACGCCCGGTGGCGTGGGATCGAACACCAGGTTGTGCGTGCGGTACTGAACCCGCTGTACCAGCTCGCGCCGGGCGCTCCAGCTCGTGTCCGTGCCGTCGAACCAGTTGACCATGCGCCCCATCGCCAGACCGCGCTGGATTTCGAACTGGGTATACGTCCCCGCTTTCGCGCGTGCGATCGCATCGACCGATACGTCGGTCGCGACGATATCGTAGGCGGACGGCTCGATGTCGCGCTCCTCCAGCAGGATGCTGATGCTGAGCGGTTCCTGCCCCGTCGAGCACCCCGCCGACCAGATCCGCAGCCGCCGATCGGTTTCAACGGCCCGCATCGCCGCGATCGCGTCGGCGACCATGTCCAGCGTCCCGGGATCGCGGAAGAAGGATGTTT
>DASTEN010000311.1:0-2041 GCA_035709645.1 Sphingomonas sp. | reverse complement strand
GGACAGGCGGTGACGCGCGGACAGGTGATCGCGCTGAGCGGCGCAACCGGGTTCGCCGATCAGCCCGAACTGCATTTCGAGCTGCGGCGCGGGCGTTCGCCGGTCGATCCGGTGACGCAATTGCCGCGCCGCTGACGTGTGTGTAACGACACGACCGCTATGACCGAATATCAGTCCGACCTGCTCCGCCTCCTCTCGGAACGCGGCTACATCCATCAGGTGACCGATGCCGCCGCGCTCGACGCGCTGGCCACTAAGCAGGTCGTGCCGGGCTACATCGGCTTCGATCCGACCGCGCCGTCGCTTCACGTCGGCAGCCTCGTCCAGATCATGCTGCTGCGTCGCCTGCAACAGGCGGGGCACAAGCCGATCGTGCTGATGGGCGGCGGGACCGGCAAGATCGGCGATCCGTCGTTCAAGGACGAGGCGCGCAAGCTGGCGTCGGACGACGTCATTGCCGCGAACATCGCCGGCATCCAGCGCATCTTCGAACGATTCCTCACCTTCGGCGACGGGCCCAGCGACGCGGTGATGGTGAACAACGCCGACTGGCTCGATAGACTGGAATACATCCCCTTCCTGCGCGAAGTCGGCCAGCATTTCAGCGTCAACCGCATGCTCAGCTTCGATTCGGTGAAGCTGCGGCTCGACCGCGAACAGTCGCTGAGCTTCCTCGAATTCAACTACATGATCCTTCAGGGCTACGACTTTCGCGAACTCGCCAGGCGCCAGGGCGTGCGGCTGCAGATGGGTGGCAGCGATCAGTGGGGGAATATCGTCAACGGCGTGGAGCTTGCGCGTCGGATGGACGGGGCCGAGGTATACGGCGTCACCACGCCGCTGCTGACGACTGCCGACGGGGTCAAGATGGGCAAGACCGTGTCAGGCGCGGTCTGGCTGCATGAGGACCAGCTGTCGCATTTCGATTACTGGCAATTCTGGCGCAACACCGACGACCGCGACGTCGGCCGCTTCCTGCGCCTGTTCACCGATCTGCCGCTGGACGAGATCGCCCGGCTCGAAGCTCTCGAAGGCGCCGAGATCAACGAAGCGAAGAAGATCCTGGCGACCGAAGCCACTGCGATGTGCCGGGGTCGGGCGGCCGCCGACGAAGCGGCCGAAACGGCGCGCAAGACCTTTGAGGAAGGCGCATCGGGCGCCGCCCTGCCGACGATCGAGGCGCCGGGCGGCAGCATATCCGTGGTCGACGCGCTGATCGGGCTCGGTTTCGCCAAGTCGAAAGGCGAGGCCCGGCGGCTGATCGCCGGTGGCGGCGCGCGGGCGGATGGTGAGAAGATCGGCGACGAAGCCACTGTTCTGACGGTGACAAGCGAGATCCGGCTGTCCGCGGGCAAGAAGCATCACGGCATCATCCGCGCGGCCTGACACGCCTCGGGAGTGGTGACCCATTGATTTGATTGGGTGTTTCTACAGACCTTCTTTACGAATGACCTGCTATCCGATGGGGTGGAAGCAGGGTGATCGGCGATGCCTTTCGGCAATGTGGCGCGAACGGATGGGCGACGGGAGGACCGTGACGAGGTGCATCACCGCGCCCGCGCGATGCACGCCGACGGCCGCACGCTGCCGCTGCTGATCGTCAATATCTCGCCGAATGGCTTCATGGCCCGATTGGATGCGACGATGGCGGAGGGCGATCGTCTGCGCGTCGCGCTGCCCGGCATCGGCACCCAGGCGGCCGAAGTGCGGTGGTCGCTCGGCGGCCGGATCGGCTGCCAGCTCGACAAGCCGATCCGGCTGGGCGACTATTACGAACTGCTCACCGCGTTGATGCGCTGAGCCGTCAGCGTCGAACCAGCACGACGCCGACGAAGACCAGCAGCAGGCCAGCGATCCGACTGACCGATACCGGCGCCGCGGGCAGGCCGAACAGCCCGTAGTGATCGATGACGACCGCCGCTGCCAATTGCCCGCCGATCGCGATCATCAGCATCGTCGCCACACCCAGCCGCGGCGTCGCATAGGCTGCGGTCGCGACATAGATCGCACCATAGATGCCGCCGAGCCACGCCCAGGCCGG
>DASTEN010000310.1:0-3033 GCA_035709645.1 Sphingomonas sp. | reverse complement strand
ATCTCGCTGGCGCTGGACCCGCGGACCTTGAGCGTCGTGCTGCGCGACGGCACGCGCCGTCTGCTCCCGGGCCGCTATCGTGTCTGGATCGGTGGCGGTCAGCCCGATAGGTCGGCCGGTGCCTGGACGGAGATCAATCTGCCAGGCCCAGCACGGGACTTGCCGAAATGACACTCACGCGTCGGACCTTCGTCGGAGCCACCGCGGCGCTCGCCGCCCTGCCTGCCCATGCGAAGGACGACGCGCCGCCGGCGATTGCGACCAGGCGCCCGCCGCTCGCCGACCGCAAGTTCGTCAGCAAGGCGATCGAACGCGAAATCGTGCGGGTGAAGGCGAAGATCGCCGACCCGAAACTCGCCTGGATGTTCGAGAACGCGTATCCCAACACGCTCGACACCACGGTCAAGATGTCGACCATCGGCGGGCGGCCGGACAGCTTCGTCATCACCGGCGACATCCCGTGCCTGTGGCTGCGCGACAGCGCGGCGCAGGTGAAGCCGTACCTGCACCTGATCAAGAAGGACCCGAAGCTCGACGAGCTGTTCCGCGGGCTCATCGCCCGCCACGCGCGATCGATCCTGATCGACCCTTACGCCAACGCCTTCATGGAAGACCCCACGGCCAGGACCAGCCTCGGCTGGGCACAGAAGGACGAAACCGAGATGCGCGCGGGCGTCGCCGAGCGGAAGTGGGAGATCGATTCGCTCTGCTACGCGCTGCGCCTCGCCTATCTCTACTGGCGCGAAATGCGCGACCCACGGCCCTTCGACGTGACCTGGGCCAAATCTGCGCGGCTGATCGTCCAGACCTTTCGCGAGCAGCAGCGCAAGGACGGTCCTGGCCCCTATACATTCCGGCGCGCCGCCAACCAGCCGACCGAGACGCTGCTGTGGGGCTATGGCAACCCGACGAAGCCGGTCGGGCTGATCCATTCGGGTTTCCGCCCGTCGGACGACGCGTGCCTCTATCCGTTCCTGATCCCGGCGAACATGTTCGCGGTCATCACGCTTCGCGAACTCGCCGTCGTCGCCGCCGAAGCGGCCGGCGACATGAAGCTGGCGATGGATGCCAAGGCGCTGTCGGACGAGGTTGAAACCGCGATCCAGCAATATGGCAAAATGCGCCTGCGGGACGGGCGCGAGGTGTGGGCGTACGAAGTCGACGGGTTCGGCAACGCGGTCTTCATGGACGATGCCAACGTACCGTCGCTCTCGGGTCTCGGTTATCTCGGCTGCGTGAAGCCCGAGGACCCGCTGTGGCGCCGCACCGAAGCCGCGGCGTGGAGCGATGCCAACCCCTGGTTCTTCCGCGGCAAGGCGGTGGAGGGGATCGGCGGGCCTCACGTGGGGCCCGGCCAGGTCTGGCCGATGTCGCTGACCATCCGCGCGCTGTCGGCCGTCGACGACACGACCGTCCGCCAATGCCTGAAGGCCCTGCGCGATACCGACGGCGGCACCGGTTTCATCCACGAAGCGGTCGACATGAACGACCCCGCCAAATTCACGCGCGAATGGTTCGCCTGGGCCAACGGCCTGTTCGGCGAAATGATCGTGAAGCTGGCCGACGAGCGCCCGCACATTCTGGGAACCGAATTATGAAGCTGACCCGCCGTGCCCTGCTCGGATCGAGTGCCGTCGCCTTTACGCTGCCGTCCGCGGCGCGAGTGCCGGAGGGGGCGGCGCGACCGAACCTGTTCATCGGCACCGGCGGGCACGGCCACACCTATCCGGGGGCCACGCGGCCGTTCGGAATGGTGCAACTCTCCCCGGACACCGATGTCGAGCGCTGGGATGCGTGTTCGGGCTATCACCGCACCGACACCTCGATCATGGGGTTCAGCCACACCCATCTGTCGGGAACCGGCATTGGCGACATGCTCGACATCTTGGTCGTGCCGACCCGCGGCCCGGTGCAGCTCGTTCCCGGAACGCTGGCGAACCCCGACGCGGGCTACCGTCAGCGTTTCTCCGATGAATATGCCGAACCGGGCTATTATCGCGTCAGGCTGGAAAGCGGGGTGCAGTCCGAACTGACAGTCACCGACCGTGTCGGCTGGCACCGTCATCGCTTTCCCGCGGGGCCAGGCCACATCCTGATCGACCTGTCGCACCTGATCCTCGATACATCGGACACCCAGCCGCTGATCGACGACGCCCATATCGCGATCGACGCCGACGGTACGCTGACCGGCGGCCGCCGCGTGTTCCGTTGGGCAAAGGGGCGACGCATCCATTTCGCGATGCAGCTGTCGCGCCGGCCCGACCGCGTGACCTTCTATGGCGATGGCGACGTTCCCCAGCCGGCCGGCAGCATTCGCGTCGCGGGCAAGCGGGTGAAGGCGGTCCTGCATTTCGACGATGCCGGGGCAGAGCCGATCCTGATCCGTTGCGGCATATCCGGCGTCGATGTCGACGGCGCGCGGCGCAATCTGGGCGAGGAGGCGCGCGGCTGGGATTTCGATCGCATCCGCCGCGCCGCCGCGCGCGACTGGGACCGGGCGATCGGCGACGTCACGGTGTCCGGCGGGACCGCCGACCAGCGCGTTATCCTGTCGTCCGCGCTCTACCATGCGCAACTCGCGCCCACGCTCTTTTCCGATGTCGACGGGCGCTATGTCGGCATGGACGGACAGGTACATACCGTGCCTGCGGGTGGGGCGGCCTACAGCACCTACTCGCTGTGGGACACGTACCGCGCGCTTCATCCGCTGTTGACGCTAATCGCGCCGGATCGGGTGAAGAGCCTGGTCGACGACATGATCCGCCAAAGCGCGCAGTCGCCCTACGGTCCGCTCGTCTGGCCGCTGCAGGCCAAGGAAACGGGAACGATGATCGGCTGGCACGGCGTCGTGCCGCTGGCGGAGGCGCAGGCGAAGGGCATCCCGGCGGACTATGCCGCGGCGTGGCCGGCGATCCACCGTCGCAGCTTCGACTTCGCCGCGCCGGACAAGGACAATTCGCTCGGCCGCGATCTGTACGACCGGCTGGGCTATGTGCCGGCCGACAAGGTGTTCGAAAGCGTCAGTCGGACGCA
>DASTEN010000309.1:0-3637 GCA_035709645.1 Sphingomonas sp. | reverse complement strand
CGATCGCAATTAGGAAGGACGGGCGGCGCATCGACGGCAGGGTATGTCCGCGGCGCTTAACGAAGCGTTTGCCATCGTCGCGATCGACGACAGGGCGCGCGGTTACGGCAAACGCGGTGTATTATCTTGCATAGACACCGGGCAGCCCCCATATTGCTGCCATGCTGAATATCCTCTCGATCCTCACCGGCCTGGTGTCGCTGATCTTCGTGATCCCGGGCGTCATTCCCCTTCTTGGCTGGATCAACTGGCTCGCCTTGCCGATCGCGGTCGTCGGTCTGGTGATCGGCATGTTGTCGAGCCATAACACCGGACGCAATTTGAACATCGTGATCCTGCTGATCGCGGTGATCCGTCTGTCGCTGGGCGGCGGCATATTTTGACACGCAAAAGGCCCCGGCGATCGCTCGCCGGGACCTTCGCGCTACCCGTCAGTCGGGTTTAACGGCAGCGTACGTTGCCGCGCTCGATCTCGCGACCCAACACCGCGCCACCGCCGGCGCCCAGCAGCGTGCCGAGCAGGCCCGAGCCGCCGCGATCCAGCGCGTTGCCCAGGAAGCCACCGGCGACGCCGCCGATGATCAGGCCGGTCGTGCCGTCGTTGCGGCGGCAGTAATAGCGGTTGTCATAGCCGCGATAGATGCGGTCGTTCCGGCCGAGGCGGCGGACCTGATAATAGCGGCCGTCGCGATAATAGCGGTCGGCGTAATAGCGGCCCTGTCCACGCTCGTACCGGTTCCAGTCGTAGTTGCGATACTGGCGCCAGTCGCGCACGTCGCGGCGATAGTCCTGGCGCGCGTCGCGGACCTCGCGATTGTATTCGCGGCGGGCATCGCGGACGTCGCGGCGCGAATCGGCGTCACGGATATCGCGACGGTAGTCGCGCTGTGCGTCGCGCACCTCGCGATTATATTCGCGCGCAGCCTCGCGCGGGGTCTGCTGGGCAGCGGCCGGCAGTGCGGTCAGGCCGGTCGCAGCAGCAGCAATTGCCAGAATGGCGGTACGCATAACATCCTCCTGTGGAATGGATGCGTGCAGAACGTCGGCAAGTTGATCGTGGTTGCGTGAACGGAAAACTACTTCCCGTTCACTTGGCCGACAGGTCGATCCGCTGCGTCAGGGGATAGGCGAACAGCAGATCGGCATCGCCGTGACTTGCGATCGTCGCACGTCCGCTCACGGTCACGCACTCGCCCGCGGTGAAGGGCGTATCGTCGGCGGTGCCCGATCCGGTGATCGGAACGATCCAGCCGCTGACGCCGTCTGGCAGAGCCACCTCGCGCGTGCCCGCCGACCAGCGTTCCAGCACGAATTTCGGCCCCTCGACCAGGATCTCGCGGTCGTCGGAAACGCGGCCGGGCGCCGGTTGCGGCACGAACGGTTCGGCGTCGCTGACCGCGATGCCGTCGTCCAGATGCAGTTCGCGCGGGCGGCCGTAATCGTACAGGCGATACGTCGTCTCCGAATTCTGCTGCACCTCGATGACGGTAAGGCCAGCACCGATCGCGTGGATGGTGCCCGATGGCGAATAGAAGAAGTCGCCGGCCTTTACCGGTTTCCAGTCGACCAGCTGCTCGATCGACCCGTCGATCGCGGCCGCGCGCAACGTGTCGTCGTCGACCGCCTCGTGCGTGCCGATCGCGATCGTCGAATCGGGTTCGGCCGCCAGGATCAGCCAGCATTCGTCCTTGCCGCGCGGCAGGCCGCGGGCGCGGGCCTGTTCGTCGTCGGGATGCACCTGAATCGACAGCTTTTCGGAGGTGAAGAGATATTTGACCAGCAGGTCGGGTTCGCTGTCGCCCGGCGTCTGGAACCAGACCTCGCCGATGGGCTCGCCGTCCTTCGCCGGATCGGCAAAGCCCGGCCACAAATCATGGCGACCCCAGGGCTTTTCGACGCGGTGGGTGGCGAGTTTGGTCACGGTCATTCTGATCGGGCCTCGAAGGGTGGATTGTGCACACGCACAACGAGGTCGCGTTAGAGCAGTTTCGGTGCGCGCGAAAATCATTTTGAGCGAAGGCCCGGCTAAGCTAAACGCGGCCCCAGCCATGCGTATGTCCGTATCCCGCGCCGTCGCGCTTTCCACCCTCGTCCTCACCGCGCTTGCGACCTCGGCCTGCGCCGGGCGTGGCGGCGGCAAGGGCGACACGCCCTACGTCGCGCGCGACGTCAGCACGCTGTACACCGCGGCCAAGGATCGTCTCGACCGCGGCGCCTATAAGGAAGCCGCGGCGCTGTTCGACGAGGTCGAACGCCAGCACCCCTATTCGATCTGGGCGCGCCGCGCGCAGGTGATGGGTGCATTCTCCTATTACCTGGCGCAGGATTACACCCAGGCGATCCAGTCGTCGCAGCGCTTCCTGTCGGTCCACCCCGGCAACCGCGACGCGCCTTACGCCTATTATCTGATCGCGCTCAGCTATTACGAGCAGATCAGCGACGTGACCCGCGACCAGAAGATCACGCAACAGGCGCTCGACGCGCTGGGCGAACTCAGCCGCCGCTACCCCAACACCCGCTACGCCGCCGATGCGCGGTTGAAGATGGACCTGGTCCGCGATCACCTGGCGGGCAAGGAAATGGAGATCGGCCGGTTCTACGAACGGCGCGGCCAGTGGCTCGCCGCATCGATGCGGTTCCGCACGGTGGTCGATCAGTATCAGACGACGACGCATACGCCCGAGGCGCTGATGCGCCTTGTCGAGACCTATCTGGCGCTCGGCGTGCGCGAGGAGGCCAAGAAGTCGGCCGCCGTGCTGGGGGCCAACTATCCCGGCAGCGACTGGTACAGCCGCGCCTATGCGCTGATGGAAAAGAACCCGGTCCTGCCGCCGCAGCCGGCGAAGGACCCGGTCGGCGCGCTGAAGCCGGTCGGTGAGAAGGCGCCGACCAAGAGCTGAGCCCGGCGCTCGACCGACCGATAGCGTCATGGCGAAGGTTCGCGCCGATCAATTGATCGTCGACCGCGGTCTGGCCGAAAGCCGGACCCGTGCGCAGGCGCTGGTGATGGCGGGTTTGGCCTTCGTCGGCGATCGCAAGATCGACAAGCCGGGGCAGATGCTGCCGGCCGACGCCGCGATCGAGGTAAAGGGGCGCGATCATCCCTGGGTCTCGCGCGGCGGGATCAAGCTGGCGCATGCGATCGACAATTTCGCGATCGACGTGACCGGGGCGGTGGCGATCGACGTCGGATCGTCGACCGGCGGCTTCACCGACGTGTTGCTGACCAAGGGCGCGGCGCGGGTCTATGCGGTCGATTCGGGAACCAACCAGCTCGCGTGGAAACTCCGCCAGGACGTACGCGTCATCGTCCACGAACAGACCAGCGCGCGTGTCCTGACCGCCGGGCACATTCCCGAACCGATCGACCTGATCGTGTGCGATGCGAGCTTCATCGGTCTGGCCAAGGTCCTGGCGGTGCCGCTGTCCTTCGCCAGGCCGGGGGCTCGGCTGATCGCGCTGATCAAACCGCAGTTCGAGGCGGGACGCGACGAGGTAGGCAAGGGCGGTGTCGTTCGCGACGCCGAAGTGCACGACCGCGTCTGCCGCGAGGTCGCGGATTGGCTCGTATCGGTCGGATGGACGGTCGACGGGCTGACCGTCAGCCCGATTACGGGGCCAGAGGGCAACGTCGAAT
>DASTEN010000308.1:0-5494 GCA_035709645.1 Sphingomonas sp. | reverse complement strand
AGATGGCTGTAGATTTCGCGACCGACGATGAATGCCATCGGATCGGCCTTCGTCTTGCCGAACAGCGCGCGCAGGCCCGCATCGTGCATGTCGTCGGCCTTACCCTCGATCCGCACCAGTCGCTCGGTCAGATCGTGCAGGCGGCCGGCGTTGGGGGCCAGGTTGCGTAGCAGCGGAATCGCCTCTGCGGTAACCTGTGCGGCCTCGACGATCGCCTCGCTCATCGCGACCATCTGCGGTTCGAAGCTTGTGACTTCGTACATCGCGATGGTGTTGGCGGTCTGATGCATCTGATCGATCGCATCATCCATCACGCCGATCAGATCGGTGATCGCGCTACGGTCGAATGGGGTCACGAAGACGCGGCGCACGTCCATCAGCACTTCGCGCGTTACATCGTCGGCCTCATGCTCGCGACGGACGATCTCGGCGATGTGATCGCTCAGCGTGCCTTGCCCGTGGAACAGATGCGACAATGCTTCTGCGCCAGCGACGACAACGCGCGAGTGCGCCTCGAATTGATCGAAGAAGCGCCCCTGGCTGGGCATCAACTTCTGGAACCAGCCCAGCATGGGCGTTTCTCCTGGAGGGGTGAGTCGTCGCGGCCCGTACACCGGTTACGATGGCGCGACAATCACACGGCACGGACTTGCCCGGCCATCGCAAAAAATCGACACCCGGTTCACAAAAGCGCTTGCACGGCGCGCGAACGGTGATATTGGGCGCCCTCCCGATCGGGACGCGGCGCTTCGGAGCCGCCTACCAAGCCGGTCACAGTGGACGCATAGCTCAGTTGGTAGAGCAGCTGACTCTTAATCAGCGGGTCCTAGGTTCGAGCCCTAGTGCGTCCACCACCGACTTCTCTCAGACAAAATCACCATACACTCACGCCGCGGCGTATACGCGTCAGTCGCGTTTGACGCGGTTGGTACGGCGTTCGGTGATCGCGGCGTCGACGGCGCGCTGAGCGCTTTCCGAATCGATCTGTGGAACGCGTGTCATCGCTGACGGAGCGATCGCTGCAGTGCCTGCTGCGTTCGCTTCCAGGGTTTCGACGCGCTTGGTCAGCAGGTCCAGGTCCAGGATCTGCGGATTGGCCTTCAGTTCGCCGACCTCGCGTTCCAGCGTGACGACACGCTCCTTCAGCATCTCGATCTCGGTGCGATCCTGGATGTTGATGACGGTCGAGATTTCCGAATCCATCGCGGCCGCGTTGCCGTCCGCGACCGGGTCATGGGGTGTGCCTTGCGGCGAACAGGCTGCGGTCGCGATGGCGGACAGGACGATCAGGCTGCGCATTCTTACCATCCCGGTGCTCGGCGGTTCTGTCGGTCGATCGACATCAGGATGCCGATGCAGATCATCACGGTCATCTGGGCCGAACTTCCGAAGCTGATGAAGGGCAGGGGGATGCCGACGACGGGCGCCAGGCCCATGACCATCATCAGGTTGATCGCGACGTAGAAGAAGATCGTCGTCGCCAGCCCGGCCGCGGTCAGGCGTTCGAACCGCCCCTCGGCACGAACGCCGACCATGATCCCCCAACGGATCAGCAGCATAAATGCGATGATGATGGCGAACCCGCCGAGCAGGCCCCATTCCTCCGCCATCGTGGCGAACGCAAAGTCGGTATGGCCCTCCGGCAGGTAATCGAGGTGGCTCTGACTGCCTTGCAGGAACCCTTTGCCGGCCAGCCCGCCCGATCCGATGGCGATCTTGGACTGGCTGATGTGATAGCCGGTCCCCAGCGGATCGCTTTCGGGATCCAGGAAGATCAGGATGCGGTTGCGCTGATAGTCGTGCAGCACGTAATTGATCGCGAGCGGCACGCCGGCCGCAAACACCAGCGCGCCGGTCACGAACAGGCGCAGCGGGACGCCGGCCAGGAACATCACAGTTATGCCCCCGAACGCGATCATCGATCCGGTCCCTAGGTCGGGTTGCGCCATGACCAGCAGGAACGGCACGCCCAGCAGGATGCCCGCCGGGACCAGCGGTCCGTACCGGCGCACCTCGGCCGGGGGCAGCATGTCGTAGAATTTCGCCATCGCGAGCACGATCATCACCTTCATCAGCTCCGACGGCTGCAGGCGGATGATTCCCAGGTCCAGCCAGCGCTGGCTGCCGCCCTTCACCGCGCCGAGCAGTTCGACGAGGATGAGGAGGACGAGCAGCACGACATAGCCGGGCAACGCCAGCGCCGCCCAAACCTTTGGCGACACGCGCGAAATGACGATCGCCATGCACAGGAACGCGCAGAACAGGATCGCCTGCTTCATCGCCCAGGGCGACAGGCTGCCCCCGGCGGCGGAGAAGAGGACCACCCAGCCAAAGCCACCGATCGCGAACACCAGAAAGATGATCTTCCACGGCAATTGCGCCAGCGGAGCGGGCACGAGCCCAGTGACCGGGGCGCGGATCATTGCGTATTCCCCATCGGCTGCGGGCCTGCCGTGTCGT
Source organism: Sphingomonas sp. (assembly GCA_035709645.1). Lineage (GTDB taxonomy): Bacteria > Pseudomonadota > Alphaproteobacteria > Sphingomonadales > Sphingomonadaceae > Sphingomonas. The sequence goes on along the minus strand of DASTEN010000308.1, from coordinate 3,034 downwards.
CTTCCAGCGGCAGTTCCTCGGTGCGGCCCTCGGCGATGCCGGTCGTGGGCGTGGTCGCGTTAGATTCGGCCACGGCGGCATCGACGACGTTGCTCGCGGCCGATTCGACATCCTCGGGCGGGGCAGCGACCGGGTTTTGCGACGCGTCGAACGCGGCACGCTGCGCCGCCATCCGCGTCCGGATGTCGCCACCCCAGGTCGGTTCGACCTCTTCGAGCGACTGAATCGCACGCTTCTTGTCGAACAGATATGTCATGATGTCGCGGCCGGTCAGCGGCGTATCGAGATTGCGCACGGTATGGCCGTTGTGTTCGAGCACGACGGCCGCGGCATAGCGTGGATTGTCGGCGGGCGCGAAGCAGATGAAATGCGCATGGTCGCGCAGCTTGAAGGGCAATTGGCCGTTGGACAGCACGCCCGATCGGCGTTCGGCCATCGTGATCCGCCGGACCTGCGCGGTCCCGGTCTTAGCCGCAAGGGCTACGCCCGGCACATACATGCGCGACGCGCCGCCGGTTCCGCCGCCGTTCACGACCGCCCACATCGCCTCGCGGACGATCGCGAGATTTTCGGGCTTGTAGGGGAGCGGCGGCGCATTTCGGCTATCGCGGCCGGCCAGCAGGTGCGGCTGGATCATCCTGCCGCTGGCCAGCCGGGCCGCCATCACCGCCATCTGGAGGGGATTTGCTAGCACATAGCCTTGACCGATCGATGCGTTCAGAGAATCGGCCACCGTCCAGTCGGTCTTGTACTTGCGCTGCTTCCACGCGCTGTCGGGCACGGTCCCGTAGCGTTGGCTGGGATAGGGCAGATCGAATTTCTCGCCCAGCCCGACCGCCCGGGCGACGGGTGCGATCCGATCGTACCCCAGGCGGCGGATCATTTCGTAGAAATAGATGTCGCAGCTTTGGGCGATCGCGCCCTTCAGGTCGAGCGGCCCATGGCCGCGGCGCTTGTGGCAGTGGAACACGCCGCTGCCGACCCGGAGCGCGCCCGAACAGAACACGCGCTCGTTGGGGCTGACCCCGGCTTCCAGTAGCGCCAGGCCGTTCATCGGCTTCACGGTCGACCCGGGCGGGTACAGACCCTGCAGCACCTTGTTCATCAACGGAACATGGTCGTCGTCGGACAGCATCTTCCATTCGTTATGGCTGATGCCGTCGGAAAAGCTGTTCGGGTCATAGGCTGGCATCGACACCATCGCCAGCATCTCGCCGGTATGGCAATCGAACACGACGCAACTGCCCGAATTGGTGCCGAGCCGCCGGGCAGCATATTCCTGAAGCCCGGAATCGATGTTCAGGCGGATCGTCTTACCCGGGACGTCGGGGCGGGTGGCGAGTTCGCGAACCAGCTTGCCGCGCGCGGTCACCTCGATCCGCTTGGCCCCGGGCTGCCCACGCAATTGGGTCTCGAGGCTCTTTTCCAGCCCGTCCTTGCCAAGCTTGAAGCCCGGCGTCACGAGCAGCGGATCGCGCGTTTCCTTATATTGTTCGGCCGTCGCCGCCCCGACATAACCGGTCAGGTGGGCGACCGCCGCGCCCATTGGGTAGTTGCGCGAAAAGCCGCGCGACGGTGCAACCCCCGGCAATTCGGGCAGCCGCACGCTGATCGCGGCGAACCGGTCCCAATCGAGGTTCTCGGCGACCTGGACCGGCTGGAACCCGGCAGCGCGCTTCAGTTCGGCATCGATCCGCGCCCGATCGTCAGGTGCGATGGCGAGGATATGCTGGACGATGCCGAGCACCCGGTCCTTGTCGCTTGCGTGGACGCGATCCGGAATGATGTCGACGCGGAAATCTGTCCGGTTGTTCGCGATCGCGTGACCGTGGCGATCGACGATCCATCCGCGACGCGGCGGCACCAGCGTGGTGTTGACCCGGTTGCTTTCGCTGAGCAGCGAATACCGCTCGTTTTCCGCGACGGCCAACCACGTCATGCGCCCCGCCAGCAGCACGCCGACGCCGATCTGCAACCCGGATACGAACATGGCGCGCCGGGTAAAGGTAAAGGATTGCACCGCATCGCTGGCGATGGCGAAGGGATTGCTGATCCTCACCGGCGTTGCTGCCCCAAGTCGTCGATCCACCCGCACAGCGCGGCGGCCAGCGGATAGAGGGCGATGGCGATCGCGATCTGAATGAGCAGCACGGTATCGACATGGGCCCGAAGCGGCGTTCCGGCAAGCCGCGCACCGATCAGGAATCCGGCGACAGCGCCGCCGGCGACCAACCATTCCTGCCAGAAATCGCGCCACACCAACCGGTGGTCGATCAGGTCGATCGTCAGCAGGATGACCGTCCACAGCGACATCGCGCTGCCGAGCGGATGCCCGCTCAGCAGATCATCCCACAACCCCAGCGGCGCACCGGCCCAGACCGGCAGGATGTCGGCACTGCGCTGGCGCCAGGCGACCAGCAGCAACAGGCCCAGTGGCGGAAGGTAGGGGACGATAGAGATGACGGGTACGACCGGCAGGAGCGATCCCACCATGACGACGGCAGCCGCGACCAGCGATCGGCGTCGCGCGCTGATCGGCTCGCCGAACTTCGACGGCCGGGGCGGCCTCATTTCCTGTCGTCCGGCGCAGGGGGCGGGGGCAGGGGCGGCAGGAACGCCTTTTGCACAACGGCGAAGTCCAGCGCATCGGGATCGGCGAAGGGCCGAGCCAGCGCCGCGTCACGCGATTCGGCGTTCACGCGCGCGACCGGGATGTTTGGGGGATAGATGCCACCCGTACCTGACGTCACGAAGACGTCCCCGGCGCGGAACGGTGCGTTTACCGACCCGGCCGATCGGATGTCGAGCAAGCCATCTCCACGCCCGGCGGCGATCGCGGGGAAGCCGTCGCTGATGCGGCGGACGGGGACAATGCTTTCGGCATCGATGATCAGCAGGACGCGCGCGGCGTTCAGTCCGGTTTCCAGAACGCGGCCGATCAGCCCTTCGGGTCCGCGTACCGGCTGACCCGGCTCGACGCCCTGGAACCGCCCGGCGTTCAGCGTGGCGAACCGGCGGGTGCTCGATCCGCTCG
>DASTEN010000307.1:0-3114 GCA_035709645.1 Sphingomonas sp. | reverse complement strand
AACAGCAGCGCACCGATCACGACCGGGGAAGGCGTCAGCCGGATCGCCAGCGCCGTGGCAAGGCATCCGGCCGCCATGACCAAGGCACCGGTCATCGGCACGCGTCGCCCGTGACGGGGCAGCGCCTTTCGCCCGATCTGGCTGATCCCGGCCATCACGCCCAGCCCGAAGGGGATATGCAGCAGCGCGACGTCGATCGGCGCATAGCCGAGACCATGCTGCAACGTCAGGCTGAACGTCAAAAGGAAGCCGCCCGAGGCGATCGCGAAGCCGGTGGTGGCGGTCAGCCCGATGCGGAAGCTGCGGTCGGCGAACAGCGACGGTTCGATCAGCGCCGACCCGAACACCGCCCGCCGCCTGCATTCGTAGCGCCAGAATGCCCACCACAGCGCGACGCTGGCAAGGCCCATCGCCGCGGTCCACCACGGCCATCCCGCCGCGCGTCCCTCGATCAGCGGCAGCAGCAGCGTGCCGAGTGCCGCGAACAGCAGCAGCGATCCCGGCACGTCGGGGCGCAGGGCGTGGCCCGATCGGCCCGGCGGCAGCAGCGTCAGTCCGGCGATCAGCGCCGATATGCCGAAGGGCAGATTGATCAGGAACACGCTGCGCCAGCCCAGGCCGAACGGGTTCCATTCGATCAGCAACCCGCCAAGGACCGGCCCACCGATCGCCGCCAGTCCCCCGACGACGCCGAACGCCGCCAATCGGCCGATCCGTTCGGTCGGCGTATAGAGCAGCTGGATCAGGGCAACCCCCTGCGGCGCCATGATCGCCGCCGCCGCGCCCTGTGCCAGGCGCGCGATCGCCAGCGAACTGCCGTCGCCGGCAAGCCCGCAGGCGATGGAAGCCAGCGTAAAACCGACCACCCCGATCACGAACATCCGCGCATAGCCGAACAGGTCGCCCAGCCGGCCGCCGACGACCAGCAGCACGGCGAAGGTCAGGAAATAGCCCGATACCACCCATTGCATCGCCCGGTCGGACGCGCCGAGCGCCGACTGGATCGCGGGCAGGGCGGTGTTGACGATCGTCGAATCGACCACGTCCATGACGAACGCGACGAGGACGGTCGCGAACGCCAGACTGCGCTGCCGATCGCTCAGCCGAACCGATACTGTTCCAGATGCCACGTGGCCGATCCTTGCTTGACAGGGTTGCAGGTCAAGACGATACCGCATATCAGAATGCAAGTTCTAATTAAGCCGGCATACCGGTCGATGGATGTGAGAGAGGATTCGGATGACCGCCGATACAGGACAAATGCGCGTGCGTAGCCCCGGCCTTGGCCAGGGGCTGACGGTCATCATCGCCGGCTTCTTGCCGATCCTTGCCATCGTGTCGCTGTTTCCGGCGGTCCCGTCGATCATCGATCACTTTGCCGCCGAACCGAGCGCTGCGTGGAAGGTGCCGGCGATGGTGTCGGCGCCGGGGCTGACCATCGCGATCTTCGCGCTGTTCGCCGGTATCCTGGTCGACCGGTTCGGCCGGCGCAAATTGCTGCTGGCGGCGACGCTGCTGTTCGGCGTGTTCGGGACGGCGCCGTTCTTTCTGAACGATCTGAATGCGATCTACGCGTCGCGGCTGCTGCTGGGTGTTGCCGAAGCGGCGATCCTGACGACGATGAACACCCTGATCGGCGATTATTGGGATGAAAAGGGGCGGCGGAACTGGCTGACGCTGCAGGGGCTGGCCGGACCGTTCCTCGCCAGCGGCGTCATCCTGGCGTCGGGGTTCCTGACGGGCCTGCGCTGGAACGGGATCTTCCTGATCTATCTGATCGCCTTCCCGACGTTCCTCGCCGCTGCCAAGTTCCTGTACGAGCCGACCAGCGACGCCACCGCTCGCAAGATGCTGGGCATCGGTGCCGAACCGGCGCGCACGCCATTTCCGGCGGCATCGGTCGCGATCATCGGCGCGGTCACGCTGTTCGCATCGGCGCTCTATTACGTCTTCATCATCAACGGCGGCATGGCGTTTCGCGAAGTCGGCATCCAGTCGTCGCAGGAGCTGAGCAAGCTGACCTTCATCCCCAGCCTGTTCGTCATGGTCGGGTCGGCGATCTTCTGGGCGACCGGCCGTGCGCGTCCGGTGGTGCAACTCGGCATCTTCCTGTCGCTGATCGGTGGCGGGCTGGCGATGATCGGGTTGGCACCCGACTGGCGCTGGATGGTCGCGGGGCTGGTCGTGCAGCAGACGGGGGCGGGCATGGCGGTGCCGACGCTGATCGCGTGGGCGCAGACCAAGCTGCCCTTCGAACATCGCGGGCGCGGCATGGGCGTGTGGACCGCCTGCTTCTTCTTCGGGCAGTTCTCCAGCCCGTTCCTGGTGTCGTTGTTCCGCGTCCAGACGGGCGCGATGCAGGGCGCATTCCTGATCATGGGCGCGGCCGGCGTCGTCGGCGCGGTCGCGGCCTTCCTTCTCGCGGTGACGCGGCATGGCGGGGACAACCCTGCCCAGCCGGCGGTCGCCTGATCCACCTTCATTCGCAGGACGATGGTCATGACGATCAAGCGGGGCGTCAGCCTCTACAGCTATCAGAACGAAACCTTTCTCGGCAAAATGACGCTGGAGGACTGTATCCGCACCAGCGTCGGATTCGGCGCGCGCGGTATCGAGGTCATCGGCGAGCAAAGTTTCTGGGGCTGGCCCGAAGCGGGCGTGACGGACGAGAAGATCGCCGAATGGCACCAGCTGATCGCGAAGCATGACGCGGTGCCGGTCGCGCACGACTTCATGCTCGATTACAAGCGGTACAAGGGCCGCGAGATGCCGTTCGACGAGCAGGTCGCGAGCATTCGCAAGGACATCGATTTCGGTGCGCGCCTCGGCGTGAAATATCTTCGCGCGCTGGTGTCGATCGCGCCCGACGTGCTGGTCGCCGCCGCACCCTATGCCGAGGAGAAGGGCATCAAGCTGCTGATCGAAGTGCACGCCCCGCTGCATTTCGACCATCCATGGATCATCCGTCATGCCGAAGCCTTCGAGAAATCGGGCAGCGACGCGCTGGGTTTCCTGCCCGACATGGGCATGTTCCTGTTCGCGTTCCCCCCGGTGTGGAAGGACCGGTTCATCCGCAACGGCGTGCCGCAGCACATCGCCGACTATATCGTGAAG
>DASTEN010000306.1:0-4195 GCA_035709645.1 Sphingomonas sp. | reverse complement strand
TCTCGGCATTCAGCAGCTTGGAGATCGGACAGCCCTTCTTGGCCTCCTCCGCGATCCGCTCGAAATCGGCCTTCTCGATCCCGTCGACGCGCCCCTTCAGCGTCAGTGCCGACTTCGTCACCTTGAACCCGTCGCCGTCCTTGTCGAGCGTCACCGCCGCATCGGTTTCCAGCGTGCCCGCCGAATAGCCTTCCTTCGCCAGCGCGAAGCTCAGCGCCATGGTGAAACAGCTGGCGTGGGCCGCCGCGATCAGCTCTTCGGGGTTGGTGCCGGGTTCGTTTTCGAACCGCGTGTTGAAGCCATAGGGGTTGTCGGACAGCACGCCGGACTGGGTCGAGACATGCCCCTTCCCGTCCTTGCCCAAGCCGTCGTAGCGCGCGGATGCCGTGCGGGTCGTCATGTGCGTCGTCTCCTGTTGAACTGACGCGACCCCGAACGCGTGTCTGCGCGTTCGGCTCCAACATGGGTTACGGCACTACGCCCCAAAGCCGTCATCCCCGCGGAGGCGGGGATCAATAATCGCTGGTGGACATGAGACTCACGACGTTCAGCGACTATTTATTCCCGCCTTCGCGGGAATGACGGGAGAGGGGGCAGCCCCCGTCCCTATCTCACGCCGCGTGGTCGGCGATCCAAGCCTCGACCACCGGTGCTATGCGGTTGCGCCATTTCGACCCGTTGAAGATCCCGTAGTGACCGACTTCGGGCGCCATGTGATACTGCTTCATCGCCTCCGGCAGAGCCGTCGCGATGGTCAGCGCGGCCTTGGTCTGGCCCAGACCCGAAATATCGTCGCGCTCGCCCTCGATCGCCAGCAGGGCGATGTCGCGGATCGCGCCCGGATCGACGCGGCGACCGCGGTGCATCATCTCGCCCTTGGGCAGCGCATGGTCCTGGAAGACGACGCGGATGGTCTGGAGATAGAATTCGGCGGTCATGTCGCATACCGCGCGATATTCGTCATAGAACGCCATGGTCGCCTGGCTGCTCTCGCCGTCCCCAGCGACCAGATGTTTGAACAATTCCCAATGCGACATCATGTGGTTGCCAAGGTTCATCGTCATGAATCCGGCAAGCTGCAGGAAGCCCGGATAGACGCGCCGGCCGGCGCCGGGATAGGTCGCCGGAATCGTCGCGATGACGTTCTGTTCGAACCAGGCATAGGGTCGCTCGGTCGCCAGCGTGTTGACCGCCGTCGGCGCCTCGCGCGTGTCGACCGGGCCGCCCATAAGGGTGACGGTCAGCGGGCGGTTGGGATGATCGTCCGCCGCCATCAGGCAGGTCGCGGCATAGGCCGGGACAGACGGCTGGCATACCGCCAGCATGTGCGAGCGCGCGGCACCCTCGCGGCCCATCGCTTCCAGAAACTCGACGACGTAATCGACGTAGTCGTCCAGGTCGAACCGCCCGTCGGCCATCGGGACCAGCTTCGCATCGCGCCAGTCGGTGATGTAGACGTCGTGGCCGGGCAGCATGCGTTCGACCGTGCCACGCAGCAAGGTCGCGTAATGGCCCGACATCGGCGCGACGATCAACAACTTCGGCCCGCCCTCGACGCCGTCGCGAACGAAGCGCTTCAATTGTCCGAACGGCTTCCTCAGCACGATCTCTTCATGCACCGCGACCTCGCGGCCATCGACCATCGTCTTGGTCAGCCCGAACGCCGGCTTGCCCCGCGGCGCGGATGCGTGGGCGAACACCTCCAGCGCCGACGACAGCACCGGCCCGCCGCCGAAATAGGCGAACGGGTTGACCGGATTGTTCAGCCAGCCGGCCGAGAAATTCGCCAGCGCGCTTGCCCCCGCGAGCATCGAGCGCTGCATTTCATAGGCATTGTAAAGCATCGCGTGTGGACCTTTCCGGCGCCCGCCTTGCCCGGGCACCCCGCCAAACGGCCAGCGGTATACCCGACGCAGATGAAGGCGCAATTACTAAGCGAAGCGGTTCGCCGTGGTGGAAGTTCCGCAACCGGCGTTGCCCACGCGCCGCGGACGGCCTAACCGGCGCACATGGCCACCGCCCCGACCCCCGCGCCGCAAAAGGCGAAGATCGACAATCTGCGCGTCATCTGGCGGATGGCGGCCCGCTATCCAGGGCGGATCGCGGCGGCCCTGACGGCGATGCTGGTGGCCGCACTGGCGACGCTGGCCATTCCCTCCAGCTTCAGGCTGATCATCGACCGCGGGTTTGCTGCGAACGGGGGCGGGGATATCGGCCGCTGGTTCCAGTATCTGCTGATGCTGGTCGTCGTCATGGCGATCGCCACCGCGTTCCGTTTCTATTTCGTGTCGTGGCTCGGCGAACGCGTCGTCGCCGACCTGCGGATCGCGGTGCAGGCGAACCTGTTGCGGCTGTCGCCCAGTTTCTTCGAGGAAAACCGCCCGTCGGAAATCGCCAGCCGGATGACGTCGGACACGACCATCATCGAACAGCTGGTCGGCAGCACGATATCGATCGCGGTGCGCAACCTGGTGATCGGCGTCGGTGGCATCCTCTATCTCTTCACCCTGTCGCCCAAACTGACCGGGCTGCTGGTGCTCGGCATACCGCTCGTCATCCTGCCGATCATGATCCTCGGCCGCCGGGTCCGGGCGATCTCGCGCGCCAGCCAGGACCGCGTGGCCGATGTCGGTGCGATGGTCAGCGAAGTGCTGGGCGCGATGAAGATCGTCCAGGCATTCGGCCAGCAGGCCCGCGAAGGTCAGCGTTTCTCGAGCGCGGTGGAGCGCGTGCTGGCGACGGCCAGGCGCCGCATCCTGCTACGCGCGGTCATGACCGCAACCGTCATCGGGCTGATCTTCACCGCGATCACGCTCGTCATGTGGCAGGGGGCGCTCGACGTCGCGGCAGGTCGGATGACGGGCGGATCGATCGCCGCCTTCGTGCTGACCGGCATCTTCGTCGCGGGCGCCTTCGGGGCGCTGACCGAAGTCTGGGGCGACCTGTTGCGCGGATCGGGCGCGGCGCAACGCCTGTCCGAATTACTGGCCGAAACACCCGGGATCGCCGCCCCTGCCCAGCCGGCGGTGCTGCCCGACCCCGCGCGGGGCGAGATCGCGTTCGATCGGGTCGAATTCCGGTACCCGACCCGCCCGGACGTCAGCGCGCTCCATGATTTCACGCTGACGGTGTCGCCGGGCGAGACGTTGGCGCTGGTCTGCCCGTCGGGTGCGGGAAAGACCACCGTGTTCCAGCTCGTCCAGCGCTTCTACGATCCCGCTGCCGGATCGGTCGCGGTCGACGGGCGCGACGTCCGCACGGTCGACCCGGAGGCCCTGCGCCAGCGCATCGCCGTGGTTCCGCAGGAAACCGTGATCTTCGCCGCGTCCGCCCGCGACAATCTACGCTATGGCCGGTGGGACGCCGACGATGCCGCGCTGTGGGAGGCTGCGGCTGCCGCCAATGCCGCGGACTTCTTGCGAGAATTGCCGGATGGCCTCGACACCTTCCTGGGCGAAGGCGGCGCGCGCCTGTCGGGTGGGCAACGCCAGCGTGTCGCGATCGCCCGCGCGCTGCTGCGCGACGCGCCGATCCTGCTGCTGGACGAGGCGACGAGCGCCCTGGACGCGGAGAGCGAACGGCTGGTGCAGACGGCGCTGGAAGGCTTGATGAAGAGCCGGACGACCCTGGTCATCGCCCACCGCCTGGCGACCGTCCGCGCGGCGGACCGGATCGTGGTTATGGACGGCGGGAAGATCGTCGAACAGGGCCCGCATGCAGCGCTGGAGCGGGGCGGCGGGCTGTACCAGCGGCTGGCGGGATTGCAGTTCGGCTAAGCCATCGCCCTCTCCCCTTCAGGGGAGAGGGCTTCCCTCGTTTACGCCGCCAGCGTCTCGGCATCGACCGCGTACAGCACGTCCGCCTTGGCCGTCGCTGCCGCCTTCAGCCCGAACGCCTCCGGCACGATCTGCTCGACATAGAAGCGGCACGCCGCAGCCTTTATCTTTAGGAACGGCGTGTCGCCTTCGGCCGCGATCCGCCCTTGCTTCTCCATCAGCCAGCCGCACACCGCGACGGACAGCATCGTCAGGAATGGGTAGCTCGCCGCCAGCCGGTCGTCGGGCGCGGCCTGGCGGAAGGTGGCGGCGGCGACCTCGACCGCGTCGGCAAGGGCGACGATCCGCGGATCGGCGGTCTCAGCGCAGATGTCGTCGATCAGCAGGTCGAAGGCGGCGCCGCCGTCGAGGCCGAGCTT
>DASTEN010000305.1:0-2228 GCA_035709645.1 Sphingomonas sp. | reverse complement strand
TTTCCGCTGTCGATGGTCGCATCGATCGTGCAGGTGATGGGCGATGGCGCGCGGTTCGACGTCGGGCTGATCGGGTCCGAAGGTGTGCTGGGCTGGCCGTCGCTGCTCAGTTTCGTGTCCGAACCGCAGACCGCGCTCGTGCAGTTGGGCGGCGGCAGCGCGCTGGCGATTCCGACCGATGCGCTGATCGCGGCGTGCGACGACAGTGCGGCGCTGCACATGGCGATGTTGCGCTTCGTCGACAGCTTCACGGTGCAGATGAGCCACACGATCGTCGCCAACCTGCGCGACGGGATAGAACAGCGGCTGGCGCGCTGGTTGCTGATGCTGCACGACCGGATCGACGGTGATGCGATGGCGATTACGCATGGCGAACTGGCATCGGCACTGCATGTCCGGCGCGCCAGCATCACTGACGCGCTGCACGTGCTGGAGGGCGAACGGATGCTGCGCTGTACCCGCGGGCAGATCTCGGTTCGCGACCGGGCAGCGCTGATCGCGGTGGCGGGCAGCTGCTATGGCCCGGCCGAGGCGCGCTATCGCACGCTGATCGGCGATTTCGGCAAAGCCTGACGCAGTCTCCTGGCCCGCCGGACCGGGCGGCCGGACCGGGCCGCGGCGCGCCGATCGAGCCACGCGGCGCATCGATCGATGGCCGCTTTGGTTTGGACCTGCCGTCGGCAGATCGATATTTCGGCCCATGAAGACGCGCGATGCATCGATCGCGCTCGCGTGGGAGAGATGATCGTGACGATGAGCCCGGCCGATATGGCGCGCACCCTGGGCGGCGGCCTGCTGTCCTTTCCCGTGACCCATTTCGACGCCGAAGGCCGGTTCGACGAAGGCCCCTATCGCCAACATTGCGCGTGGATGCTGGGCCACGAACTGACCGGCCTGTTCGCGGCCGGCGGCACCGGCGAATTCTTTTCGCTGACCCCGGGCGAGGTCGAGACGGTGGTCGCGGCCGCGGTCCGGGAAGCGGCGGGCCGTCTGCCGGTCATCTCGGGCTGCGGATACGGTACCGCGATCGCCTGCGACATCGCGCGCGGCGCCGAACGCGCCGGCGCCGACGGCCTGCTGCTGCTGCCGCCGTATCTGGTCGGGGCCAAGCAGGAGGGGCTGGCCGCGCATATCGAAGCGGTATGCCGCACGACCGGCCTGGGCGTCATCGTCTACAATCGCGACAACGCGGTCGTGAACGACGATACGCTGGCGTGGCTGTGCGATCGCAACCCCAACCTGGTAGGATACAAGGACGGCGTCGGCGATATCGAGCTGATGACCCGCATCTATGCGCGGATGGGCGACCGGTTGACCTACATCGGCGGCCTGCCGACCGCGGAGACGTTTGCGGTCCCGTACCTGACGATGGGCGTCACGACCTATTCGTCGGCCATCTTCAACTTCCTGCCCGAATGGGCGCTGGCGTTCTACAGGGCAGTGCGCGCCGACGACCGGGCGGCGGTGCTGGCGCAGCTGAAGGATTTCGTGCTGCCCTACATCGCGCTGCGCAACCGCGGGGCGGGCTATGCCGTGTCGATCGTCAAGGCCGGCTGCCGCATCGTCGGGCGCGACGCGGGGGCGGTGCGCACGCCGCTGACCGACCTGTCGGCGGCGGAGGAGGCCGAGCTGGCCGCGCTGATCGCGAAGGTTCAACCGGGGGTGCTGGCGGCGGCGGCGTGACGCCTAGCCGCGCAGGCGGGGAGCAATTCTGCCTGAACGCCGTGAGTCTCATCGCCACGAGCGACTATAGATCCCCGCCTGCGCGGGGATGACGAATTCGGGGGGAAGGCCTAGCATCGAGCCATGTTCGAACTCAGCCAGCTCCGCTGCTTCGTCGCCGCGGCCGAGGAACTTCATTTCGGCCGGGCGGCGCAGCGGCTGAACATGACGCAGTCGCCGCTCAGCCGCCAGATCCAGCTGCTGGAGCGCATCCTGGACGTGACGCTGCTGGAACGCACCAGCCGCAATGTCGCGCTGACACCGGCAGGGCGGGTGTTCCTGATCGAGGCGCGGCGGATCGTGCGGCTGGCCGAAAGCGCGCAGCTTGCCGCGCGGCGCGTGGCGAAGGGCGATGCGGGCAAGGTCGCGATCGGCTTCACCGCGGTATCGGGGTACAGTCTGGTTCCGCAGATCGTCGCGGCGGCGCGCGCGGCGCTGCCCAACATCGAGCTCGAATTGCGCGAAATGGTGACGGGCGACCAGGTCGACGCGCTGCTGACCGGACT
>DASTEN010000304.1:0-2836 GCA_035709645.1 Sphingomonas sp. | reverse complement strand
ATCCCAGCATCCAGTGCCCGATACCGGCGACCAGCGTCAGCGGCACCGCGTGCGCGATGTCGGAACCGACCAGCCGGGCGACCGGCAGGCGCGGGTACAGCAACAGCAGGGCGGTCATACCCAAAGCCCCGGCGCCGACCGAGGTCAGCGAGACGAGCACGCCCAGGACTGCGCCGACCAGCGTCGTGACCATCGCGACGCGCGCTTCGCCCATCGGCGGGAAGCGTGCGGTCCAGGCGATGATCCGGCCGCGCAGCACCGTCCCGATCGCCGACAGCAGCAACGTCACCCCCAGGACGACGCTGACGACGTGCCCCGTGTCCGCCTGGCCGACTCCGGCGTGGTTCAGCAGGATCAGCGTGACGATCGTCGTCGGCAGGCTGCCGAGCGCCAGCCGCCGAACCACGCGCCAGTCGACCGTGCCGCGCCATCCGTGGACGACCGTGCCGACCGTCTTGGTGGCGGCCGCATAGAGCAGATCGGTCCCGACCGCGGTCACCGGGTGGAAACCGAAGGCAAGCACCAGCAGCGGGGTCATCAGCGACCCGCCGCCGACCCCTGTCAGCCCCACGATCATCCCGACCGCGACCCCGGCCAGCGAATAGAGCGGATCGATCGTGGTCATGGCGCTGGGTGTGACGCAGCCGGGCAGAGCGCGCCAGACAGATTTTGTTTGTTGGGTGGCGCGGTGCATGACCTGCGGCCAACCGTGCTTCCGCGCAGGGAAGCGCCAGGCGAAGGATCGGAGATTGTCATCCGCGCGTGTCCGAGACCGCTGCCAAGGACGTCTCCTGTTGCCGAAAGCTGTCAGTGTTACCGCACGGGCGAGGGCAAAAGGTCAGGCAAGGCAGTGGGCTTATCGCTCGCAGCCCTGGGCTCCCGCCTGCGCGGGAGCACGAGCGGTAGTTTCGCGAAGGTCTCGCGGGGGCGGGGGGGCAATTTTGACCGACCGTCGAGAGCCTCAGCACCTTCAGCGACTATGGATCCCCGCCTTCGCGGGGATGACGGTACGACTGGATGCCGCATCCTGATGACACGCGTCGCGATACCAGGCTAGCGCCCCAGGCGCCCGCCTACGTCTCGCGACTCCAAACGCCCGCCTGGGGCGGGGCGTGGTGAAAAGCACCAAAATCGTCATCCCCGCGAAGGCGGGGTTGAATTCTGGCTGGCCCCGGTGAGGCTCGCCGCGGTCAGCGTTGCTCGACCCCGGCGATCTCAACGATGACGAACGTGCACGGGCGGTCGCGTTATCCTGCCGCCTTCGCCCCCGTGTTCACCCCCATCGACTGGAGGTATTTCTTTATGTTCCGCGCGGCCTGGCGCAGCCGCTGTTCGTTCTCGACCAGCGCGATGCGGACATAGCCTTCACCATCCTCGCCATAGCCGACGCCCGGGGCGACCGCGACCTTGGCGTGGGTCAGCAGTTGCTTGGAGAATTCCAGGCTGCCCATGTCCTTCAATGCCGGGGGCAGCGGGGCCCAGGCGAACATCGATGCCTTGGGCGCGGGGATGTCCCAGCCTGCGCGCGCGAAGCTTTCGACCAGCACGTCGCGGCGCTTGTGGTACAGTTCGCGGTTTCTGGCGACGATATCCTGCGGCCCGTTCAGCGCCGCACAGGCCGCCGCCTGGATCGGCGTGAAGGCGCCGTAGTCGAGATAGGATTTCACCCGCGTCAGCGCCGCGATCAGCTGCCGGTTGCCCACCGCGAAACCGATCCGCCAGCCGGCCATCGAATAGGTCTTGCTGAGCGAGGTGAACTCGACCGCGACATCCTTCGCACCCGGCACCTGAAGGATCGAAGGCGTCGGGTTGCCGTCGTAGTACAGCTCAGAATACGCGAGGTCGGACAGGACCCAGACCTTGTTCTCCTTCGCCCAGGCGACCAGCCGTTCGTAGAAGGCGAGGTCGACCGTTTCGGCGGTCGGGTTCGACGGATAGCCGCAGACCAGCACGCTGGGGCGCGGTACGGTGAAGGCCATCGCGCGGTCGAGCGCCTCCCAATATCGCTCGTCGGGGGTCGTCGGCACGCTGCGGATGGTCGCGCCGGCGATGATGAAGCCGAACATGTGGATCGGGTAGCTGGGGTTGGGCGCCAGCACGACGTCGCCGGGCGCGGTGATCGCGGTCGCGAGGCTGGCCAGACCCTCCTTCGATCCCATCGTCACGACGACTTCGGATTCGGGATCGAGCTCGACGCCGAAGCGGCGACCGTAATAGTTCGCCTGCGCACGGCGCAGACCCGGGATGCCTTTCGACTGCGAATAGCCGTGCGCGTCGGGCTTCATCGCGACTTCGCACAGCTTTTCAAGCACATGGGGCGGGGGCGGCAGATCGGGGTTGCCCATCCCCAGGTCGATGATGTCCTCGCCGCCCGCACGTGCCGCTGCCCGCATCGCGTTGACTTCGGCGATGACGTACGGGGGCAGGCGCTTCATGCGGTAGAATTCTTCGGACATCGGTCTCCCTTTCGGTTGCGTGTGTCCCTACGCCATTCGAACGCATCCGGGAATGACGTGCGTGCACGGGCGCGCTAGAAAGCCACGAGATACGGAGAGGACGCCATGCCCGACACGACGCAGCCGACCATGCCGAGCCTGGCCGACATGCAGCACTGGACCTGGGTGCTGGGACGCGCGCAGCAGATGATGCTGGAAGCCGGAATCGATGCGGTCGATGGTGCACCGAAGATCACGACGCCGGCCATTCCCGCGATGACGTTCGACCCCGCGCAGATGATGCAGGCGTCGGTCGATTTCTGGGGCGACACGATGAAGCTGTGGCAGCGCTTTCTCGACCCCGCCGCCGCCGAACCGTTCGTCGAGACGCCCGAGCAGGC
>DASTEN010000303.1:0-4640 GCA_035709645.1 Sphingomonas sp. | reverse complement strand
GACTTCGTAAGGAAGATGGCCGTCACGCATCAGGAACAGCGGGCGCACCGGTCGGCCCAGCCGCTCGGCCATCGCCTGGACGTCGGCATGCACGAATTCGGCGAAGCTGTGCATCAGCGGGCCCATGACGTCGTGGCCCAGAATCGTCGCAGGGTCGTCGCTGGTGCGCAGCGCGATCGCTGCGCGGTGCGGCTGCAACGCGGGCATGGTCACGCGCACCGCCGGGTCGATCATCACGTTGGCGACCATCTCCAGGCGCAGGCGCGTCGCGGAATCGCGGTCGAACTGCTGCAGGTGCACGGCGTGGAGGCCGGCGCGCGCGGCACCGTCGTAGTCGGCGGCCTTGTTGTCGCCGACGTGCAGGATCTCGCCGGGTGCGACATCGAGCGTCTTCAGAACGATGTCGAACAGCCCGCGGGCTTTGCCGGTGCGATGGTCGCACGACATGAAGATGTGGTCGACCATGGCCAGGACGTCGTCACCCGCACATGTCGCCAACAGGCGGCGCAGGCGACTTTCCGACAGATACATGTCGCTGACGATGATGATCCGCAGTCCGCGCGCCTTGGCCGCGCGCATTAGCGCGACCGCGGGGGCGAAGGCGAACAGGTGCCGCGACTCTGCCGTCAGTTCGCGCTCGACCGCATCGGCGATGGCGGCGTCGTCGGCATTGCCCAGCAGCCGGCGGTGGATATCGTCCAGCGTGATTTCGTGCGATCCGGTCCGCGCCAGCGCATGACCCTGTTCGATCCGTTCGGCCCAGCTGCGCGGCTCCATCGCGCCGCCGGGTACCGTCAGTTCGGCGAAGACGTCGGCAGGACCATGGGTGTTGCGCCACAGCAGCGTGTCGAAGCAATCGAGCGACAGCGTCGTGATTCCGGCCGGTGCCCGGTCAAGCAAGGTCGCCATATCATAGGCCCGGATCGTCGTCTTGGTCGCCATCGCTCGGTCTCGTCTGGATATTTGCGCACGAGATATTGATGGAAATGGTTAACAAATCGTGCGGCTTGGTCCGGGCACATGGGCGCGCTACACCCGACGGTAACAATCGATACGGGGAGCCGACATGAGCGACAGCGGGATTTTCAGGCGAAAGGCGATCGTGCCGCCGTCGCAGATGGAGACCGGGCATCAACTGGCGCGGACGCTGTCCTGGCCGCATCTGGTGGCGCTGGGCGTGGGGGCGATCGTCGGCACCGGCATCCTGACGCTGATCGGGGTCGGCGCCGACCGTGCGGGGCCTGCCGTCATCCTGTCGTTCGCGACCGCCGGCGCGATCTGTGCCTGCGCGGCGCTCGCCTATGCCGAAATGTCGACGATGATGCCGGTGTCGGGCAGCGCCTATACCTATTCCTATGCGGTGCTGGGTGAAGTCATCGCCTGGGTCGTCGGCTGGTCGCTGCTCGCCGAATATACGCTGGTCGTGGCGACGGTCGCGGTCGGATGGTCGGGCTATGCGGTCGGGTTCCTGAACGGGCTGGGGATCGCGTTGCCCGATGCGCTGACGCACGGACCGGCGATGGTCGATGGCGCGGTCGCCAACTGGGGCATCAACGTGCCCGCGTTGTTCATCGTCGCGGTCGTTGCCGGGCTGCTGACGCTCGGGACCAAGGAAAGCGCGACACTGAATGCGATCCTGGTCGTGGTGAAACTGATCGCGCTGGCGGTATTCGTCGCGGTCGCCCTGCCCTATTTCGACGCGGCGAACCTCACGCCCTTCTCACCCTACGGCTTTGCCAAGCACCTGTCGGACGGCGGGGTCGAGCGCGGCGTGATGGCGGCGGCTGCCATCATCTTCTTCGCCTTCTATGGCTTCGACGCGATTTCGACCGCGGCGGAAGAGGCAAAGAATCCCGGGCGCGACCTGTCGATCGGCATCGTCGGATCGATGGTCGCCTGCGTCGTCATCTACATGTTGGTCGCGGTCGCCGCGGTGGGGGCGATCGGCTATGCGCGTTTCGCCGACAGCCCGGAGCCGCTGGCGCTGATCCTGCGCGAACTGGGGCAGGGCGGGGCGGCGGCGTTCCTGGCGGCATCGGCGGTCATCGCGCTGCCGACGGTGATCCTGGCGTTTCTCTACGGCCAGAGCCGCATCTTCTTCGTCATGGCGCGCGATCGGCTGCTGCCGGAGAGTCTGGCCAGGGTGTCGAGCCGCGGCGTGCCGGTACGGATCACGGTGTTCACCGCCGCGGTCGTGATGCTGTTCGCCGGTTTCCTGCCGATCGACGCGATCGCCGCGCTGGCCAACGCCGGTACGCTGACCGCATTCGTCGCGGTCGCGGTCTGCATGCTCGTGATGCGCCGCCGCGCGCCCGACATGCCCCGGCCGTTCAGGGCACCTGCGCCATGGGTCGTGGGTGGCGGCGCGGTGCTGGGTTGCCTCTACCTGTTCGCCAGCCTGCCGAGCACGACGCAGCTCTGGTTCCTGGGGTGGAATGTCGTCGGGCTGGTCGTGTATTTCCTGGGGCTGGGGGTGCGGCGTCGGGCGGCTTGAGCCGCTAGTGCCACGCGTCAGACGGCGCCGGCTTTGCCGGCACCGCTGCCCGACGCGGCGTTTCCTGCGATTGCTTTTGCAATCGCAGGGCGACCGCTCAGTGGCCGCCCCGGCAGCTCATCGCCTCCAGGATATCCTCCACCCGCGCCGCGTCGCCCGCGGCGATCACGTCGCCCGCGCTGCCCGCATGCAAGGGATCGCCGTTCCAGTCGCACATCACGCCGCCGGCCCCTTCGACCACCGGCACCAGCGCGGCGAAGTCGTGCAGTTTCAGGCCGCTTTCGACGACGATGTCGAGATGCCCCGAGGCCAGGCAGGCATAGTTGTAGCAGTCGCCGCCGAGCACTGTGGAGCGGACCTTGGCGTCGAGATGCTCGAACGCATGCAGTTCGTCGTCCTTGAACAGCGCCGGCGACGTCGTCGCCAGCAGTGCGCTCGCCAGGTCGCGGCAGCGGCGGGTGCGTGCGGGCTTGCCGTTCAGTTCGGTGTCGCGGCCCATCACGCCGACCCAGCGCTCCGTCAGGATCGGCTGGTCGATGATGCCGAGCAGGGGGAACCCGTCCTCGACCAGCGCGATCAGCGTGCCGAAGATCGGGCGACCGGCGATGAACGCGCGGGTGCCGTCGATCGGATCGAGCACCCATTGCCGACCGCTGGTGCCGATGGTCGTGCCTTCCTCTTCGCCGACGATGCCGTCGCGCGGCGCCTCGGCAAGGATCAGCCGGCGCATCGCGGCCTCCGCCTCGCGGTCGGCGCGGGTGACCGGGCTTTCGTCGTCCTTCGTCTCCAGCCCGTAGTCGGACCGGAAATACTGGCGGATGACCCCGCCCGCCGCATCGGCGAGGGCGTGGGCGAGGGCGAGATCGGATGCGGATACCGGCATGCGTTGCGACTAGCGAAGCGCGCAGCGTCCCGCTAGGTTCGCCGCGATCAATCGAAAGGCTTTGTCCGATGCGTCGTCTGCTTGCCCTCGCCGCCCTGGCGCTCGCTGCCGCTCCTGCCACCGCGGCCCTGGCCCCCGGCGCCAAGGCACCCGATTTCAAGACGCGCGGCGGCTATCAGGGCAAGGTCGTAAACGTGCACTTGGCGTCGCTGCTGAAGAAGGGGCCGGTCGTGCTCTATTTCTTCCCCGCCGCCGGGACCAAGGGCTGCAATGCCGAAGCGGCCGCCTTTGCCCAGGCCATTCCCGAATTTGCCGCCGCCGGGGCGACCGTGCTGGGCATGTCGGCGGATTCGGTCGACGTGCTGCGCGATTTTTCGACGAAGGAATGCGCGGGCAAATTCACGGTCGCCAGCGCCGGGCCGAACGTCGTCGCCGGCTATGACGTGGCGCTCGGCCGTCAGATCAAGACCCCGTCGGGCGCGATGATCAACGCCACCAACCGCACCAGCTACGTCATCGGCCGGGACGGCCGTGTCGTCTTCGCCCACAGCGAACTCGATGCCGCGCATCATGTCGAAAAGACGCTGGCGGCGGTGAAGGCGATAAAGCGCGGCTGATTCGGCTGGTCAATCGGTTGTTAGGAATGACGCGCTAGACCATGCGCCACGACGACAGGGTAGGGAACGGACGGGAATGGGGGTCGCAAGGGGCGCCATAGCGCAGACCGGCGCGCGCGGCGCCACCCCCAGTCTGTTCGACCAGATCGGACAGTTCCTGACCGATCAGCGGCTGTCGGCCGATCCGGTCAATTATATCTTCGCCCATAATATTCTCAGCCAGCCGGGTAGCCCGTTGGCGAAGGCGGTGGCGTCGCTGACCGATGGCGGGATCCGCCTGACGCTGAAGGACATCGAGGAGCTGGGCGCCGACGTTTCGAGCGCGCCCGACGCCGCCAAGACCATGGCCGAGGCGAAAGCGGAGGCGGTGCGGATGGCCGCACGCACCCAGATGCAGATCGAAGGGTTCGTCGACGTCGTGCAGGACCTGCATGCCGACACGGCAGGTTTCGGACGCGAACTGGCCGCCAGCGCCGAGGCGATCCGCACGACACTGGACATCGAAGAGGTCGTGCGCCTGACCGCGGCCATGGCGGACCGTGTCCAGGCGGCCGAGGCGCGGTTGGAAGCGACGACACGCGAGGCGGCGCAGCTGCGGACCGAGCTGGAGGAAGCGCGCGACAACGCCCGCCGCGATCCGCTCACC
>DASTEN010000302.1:0-2270 GCA_035709645.1 Sphingomonas sp. | reverse complement strand
ACTTCCGGCAGGCCGAGCTTCGCCGAGGGCACAGCGATGCGATAGTGGCAGGCCAGAGCGACCTCGCACCCGCCGCCCAGCGCGGTGCCGTGGATCGCGGCGACGATCGGCTTGTCCGACGCCTCGATCGCATCGACCAGCGTCGGCAGGCCTGGCTCCTGCATCGGCTTGCCGAACTCGGTGATGTCGGCGCCCGCGAAGAAGGTCTTGCCTTCGCAAGCGATGACCATCGCCTTGACGCTGTCATCCGCCAGGCCTTCCTTGACCGCGCGGTCGAGACCCTGCCGGACCGCGGCGCCAAGCGCGTTCACCGGCGGGTTGTTCGATGTGATGATCAGGACGTCGCCGTCCTTTTGGGTCGAAATCGGGTCGGTCATCTTTCCTCCTTCGTGCCCCCGCAAAAGCGGGAGCGCAGGGCCGCAAAGGCGGCGGTTTGTGGCTCTAGGCACCCGCCTGCGCGGGTGCACCGGCGGTTATGTCAAAGCCGAATAAATCAGCGTCTTGATCTCGCGCCGCACCGGATAGGTGCTGCTCGGGCTCATCTGCGTCATGAAAATCATGATGATCCGCTCCACGGGATCGACGAAGAAGGCGGTCGAAAACATCCCGCCCCAGTAGAACTCGCCGACCGACCCCGGCACCAGGGTCGGCGCGACGTTGGTCGTGACGGCGAAGCCCAGCCCAAAACCGACGCCGGCGTTGGTGCTTTCGGAAAAAAGCGAACGGCTCATGCTCGCCAGGTCCCGGCCACCGGGCAGGTGGTTCATCGTCATCAGATCGATCGATTTGCGCGACAGGATGCGCGCGCCATCCAGCGTTCCCTTGTTCAGCAGCATCCGGCAGAAACGATGATAGTCGAGGCTGGTCGACACCAGCCCGCCGCCGCCCGACGCGAGCTTCGGCGCGTGGCGCCAAGCGGATTCGGCGCCGCGATCGTACAGGATACGGCCCTTGCCGGGGACGAAGGCATAGCAGTCCGGCAGGCGATCGACCTGATCGTCGGGGACCACGAAGCCCGTATCGTCCATGCCCAAGGGCGCAAAGATCCGGTCGCGAAAGACGTCGCCCAAGGGCTTGCCCGCGATCCGCTGGACGACCAGGCCGAGCACGTCGGTCGCGACCGAATAATTCCACGCCTCGCCCGGCGAAAATTCGAGCGGCAGTTCACCCAACGCCGCGACGAAACCGTCGAGATCGAGGTTGCCATGCCAGTTTTCGATCCGGCCCGTGCGATAGGCAGCGTCGATCGGGGTTCGTTCCTGAAATCCATAGGTCAGGCCCGCCGTGTGGCGCAGCAGGTCGACCATCCGCATCGGCTCGACCGTCGGCATGGTCGTGAAGGGGGTATCGCCGCCGCCACCGGCGTATACGCCGACACCCTCAAGTTCGGGCAGGATGTGATGCACCGGCGTGTCGAGTGCGACGCGCCCTTCCTCCAGCAGCTGCATGAACGCGACCGACGTCACCGGCTTCGTCATGCTGGCGATGCGATAGATCGTCCGTGCATCGACCGGGGTCGCCGCGCCCTCGCGCGCGGCGCCGTTCGACGTGAAATGCACGATCGCGTCATCGCGACCGATCAACAACTGCGTGTTCGCGAACCGTCCCGAATCGACATAGCGTTCGGCCAGGAACGCATCGATCGCCGCCAGCCGACCGGCATCGAAGCCATGATCCTCGGGCTTCGCCAACTCCATCGCGGTGACATACCTCTCATTCGAAACGGTTCGTCGCCGGTTCGGCGCCGTTGCCCTGCTTCTATCGCTTGAGCCGCGCGCAAATCAACACTAACCTTGCCGGAAAATGGGGTCGGGTGGAGCAAACCCGATCTTCTAGTGACGAGAGGAAGCCCGTGTCCGACGAACCGCTGATCCAGCTCGATCCCACCTGGCCGAAGATGACGCTGCGCCAAGTCGAGGCGGCGTTGTGCGCCCCGGGGCAGAAGTTCGAGATGGACACGGTCGACATCCGCGGTGTGCCGACCCGGGTGTGGAAGAATGCGCCGCCCAACCTGGCGCTGCTGATCCAGTTCGCCCGGAGCCATGGCGAGCGGCCGTTCACCATCTATCAGGACGAACGGATCAGCTTCGACGCCACCGTACGCGCGGTGGCCCATCTGGCGACGGCGCTCGGCGAGATGGGGGTGGGCAAGGGCGACCGTGTCGCGCTGACGATGCGCAACCTGCCCGAATGGCCGGTCGCGTTTTTCGCCATCGTGTCGCTGGGGGCGATTTGCGTGCCGCTCAACGCCTGGTGGACCGGTGGCGAAC
>DASTEN010000301.1:0-6678 GCA_035709645.1 Sphingomonas sp. | reverse complement strand
ATGCCGCCACGCTCGCACCTCGCCTGCCGCTTCGCAACCCACCTCCAGTGCCGCGCGCCGACCGATCAGCGACAGGTGATGCTGCCCGATCCCATCTTGGTCGTATCGCACCGCGCCCCGCCGGTCAGCGTGACGTCGCCCGATCCCATCACGGTGATTTTCGCGCTGCGAGACACGTCGGCAGAGACGTTGCCCGAACCGGCGATCGAAATCTCTGCCTCCACCGCCTTCAGCGCGGGCGATTCGACGTTGCCCGAACCGGCAATATCGACCGTCAGCTTGTCGACCTGGCCCGCCGCCGACATGTTGCCCGATCCCGCCAGCTCGAATTCCAGTTCCTCGGCCTTGATCCTGCCCAGCCGAAGATTGCCCGACCCGGCCAGCGTCGCTTCGAAGCTCCTGGCGCGGGCGGTGTCGACCGACAGATTGCCGGCGCCCGACAGGCTGGCCGCCTCGATCGCGGGCATCGTCACATAGACCTTCACCACCTTGCCGCGCGACATCGACCAGCCACCCTTCTCGCGCTTGCGCCCGACCCACAGGGTCGATCCGTCGCGACGGATGTCGAGTGCGTCGAGCTGATCCGCCGGTCCTTCCGCACGGACGGAAAAGGCCTGGCCGACCCGCACGTCGATATCGTCGGCGCCGGCCAGTTCGACCTTAGTGAACTCCGCGACCTGAAAACTGCGCGCAGTGCCGCTGCCGCTTTCCGCCGCGGGTTCGCCCGTGTTCGATCCGTTCGCCATGCCGCAGGCCGCCAACGGCAGGGCTGCCAGAACCATCAGAAACCGCATCGACCAACTCCCCTATGTGTATTGTGCAAATAATACACGAAGAATGGAAGCGCAAACGAAAAGGGGCGACCGATCCCGGCCGCCCCCTGTATCGATCCGTCTGATCGAACGATCAGGCCAGCGCCTTGTCCTTGGCATAGGCCGGCGCCGCCGCCTTCAGGATGTCGATGATCTTGACCAGCGCCTTGGGCTCGTCGACCTCTTCCATCGCGGCCAGTTCGCGCGCGAGGCGGCTGGCGGCGGCTTCGAAGATCTGGCGTTCCGAATAGCTCTGTTCGGGCTGATCGTCGGGGCGGAACAGGTCGCGCACCACTTCGGCGATCGACACCAGGTCGCCCGAATTGATCTTCGCTTCATATTCCTGCGCGCGGCGCGACCACATCGTCCGCTTGACCTTGGGCTTGCCCTTCAGCGTGTCGAGCGCCTCGCGCAGCGTCTTGTCGCTCGACAGCTTGCGCATGCCGACGCTCTCGGCCTTGTTGGTGGGCACGCGGAGCGTCATGCGCTCCTTTTCGAAGCGCAACACATAGAGTTCGAGGCTGGTGCCCGCGATTTCCTGCTTCTGAAGCTCGATGACACGGCCGACACCGTGCTTGGGGTAAACGACATAATCGCCGACAACGAAGGACAGCGCCTTAGCAGCCATGTGCGTTGAGCCTTTCCGTATTCGCTGTCCCGACATGATGGAGGCGCATGACCAAGGACTGGTCTGCGACGTCGGAACAGGTCTGTGCTTCTCCGGGCGAGCGGCGATTCTATCGCCCTCGTCCCGACCCGTTTAACACAGCCGCAATAAAATTACCAGCGTCCGGCACGGATACGCGATTCGCAAACCGGCGAATTCCGCGATTGATAGCGCTGACATCGCCCGACTTTCCGCCGGGTCCGGTACCGCTCAGTCGCCGGCGCCAGGCTCGGGCGAGAAATATTTGTCGAACTTGCCCTCTTCACCCTTGTGCTCGTCGGCATCGGCGGGGGTCTGGTCGAGCTTGCGCGTGACGTTGGGCCACTGCGCGGAAAAAGTCGTGTTCAGCTCCAGCCACTTCTCCAGGCCGTTCTCTGTGTCGGGCAGAATGGCTTCGGCCGGGCATTCGGGCTCGCACACGCCGCAGTCGATGCACTCGCTGGGGTTGATGACGAGCATGTTCTCGCCCTCATAGAAACAGTCGACCGGACAGACCTCGACGCAGTCCATGTACTTGCAGCGGATGCAGGCATCGGTGACGACATAGGTCATTGGGGCAACTCCTTCGAACGCGGCCCCCGCTATTGGCCGTTGCGCGGTGCGTCAATCGCCTGGGGCTTGCTGCGAGACGTTTTCAGTCAGGTCGGCGTAGAAGGCCTGGGCTTCGGGCGCAGGGCCGCGGCGGGTGGGGAGCGCCAGGACGCGGATGACGCGGACGCGACCGTGCAGCGGAAAGGTCAGCGTATTGCCGACGCGGACGCAGGCCGCAGCCTTTTCGATCACGCGCCCGTCGATCCGCAGATGTCGCGCCTCCGCCACGTCCTGCGCAAAGCTGCGTGTCTTGGCGAGCCGCACGAACCACAGGAATTTGTCGAGGCGGATGGTGTCAGCCACGCGGTCTCCCGAACCCGGCGAGCACGGCAAAGGCGTTGTCACGCCGCGGCGGCTCGGGCTTCCTGGGCGACACCAGTTTCGGCCGGCCCTGCCAGACCCAGCTCGGCGCATCGCCCTTCACCGCGCGGAACCCCAGGCGGACCATCAGCTTGGCGAGCGTGTCGGGTGTGACCCCGATCGAGGTGGCAAGCGCAGGGTCGGGCGCGAACGGCTTGCGGCCGGCGCGCGCATCGTGCGCGGCGCGTGCGATGCGCTCGACCAGGTCGAGCCGGACCTGTTGCATGCCGACGCGGCGGAAGCCCGCCATCGGTACGCCGCCGGCCACCACGGTCGCGCCATCGGGCGGCAGCACCGTCATCCGCCCGCGCGCCGCGAGCAATGCCGCGCGCCACCGCGCCGGCGCGGGACGCATCAGCCGGGGATCGAACAGATCGAGCGTACCGACGGTTACGCCCAGGTCGCGCAGATAGCGGCGCGCGCGCGGGTCGATCCGTTCGACGTCGGGGACGGTCGCGCGGTCGGCTAATCCGCCGGCTTCGGCCAGCGCGATCGCGACCGCGCGCAGCTCCGGCGGGGCGCTGGCATCGTCCGCCAGCGTATCGAGCCGGGCGAGGGCGGGGGTCAGACGCTGCGTCCGCTCCGCCACCCACCGCGCAAGCCGATCCGCGATGCCCTCGCGGACAGTCTTGTCGAGGCAGTCGAGTGCGCGATCGATGACGATCGCCGGCCGTGTGAGCCGCGAGCCCGGACCCAGCCGAGCGACCTCCGCCCCGCGCCAAAGGAGGCGACCGTCGTCGATCCCCAGATCGTCGTCCGGGGCCGCGGCCAGCGCCGCACCCCGCTTGCCCAGTTCGCCGGCCAGCCGCTTTTCGGCGGCGGCCAGCAACAGCCGCTTGTCGGTCGCGCGGGCATCGGCTGCCACGGTGAAGCGGAACCCGTCGAGCCGGCCGATCTCGTGCTCCTCGACGCTGACCTCGCCCTGGTCGCCGATGGTGACCGGCAGGTGGCGGTGGTCGGCGCCGATCGTGCGCAAGAGCGCCGTCGTCCGCTTGTCGACGAACCGCTGGGTCAGCCGCTCGTGCAGCGCGTCCGACAGTCGTTCCTCCAGCGCGCGGGCACGGGCCTGTGCCTCCTGGCCGTCGGCCAGCCAACCGGTGCGGTGCGCGATATAGGCCCAGGTGCGGGTGGCGGCGATGCGGCCGGCGATCGTCTCGACATCACCCGCGACCGTATCCAGCCGCGCGATTTCACTGGCGAACCAGGCGAAGGGGATGTGCCCGCTGCCTTCGGTCAGGTGGGTGAAAACGCGTGCGACGAAGCGGCTGTGCGGCTCGACGCCCAGCTTCTGGAAATCGGGGATGCCACACGCCGCCCACAACCGGGCGACGCCCGCCGGGGATCGTGCGCGGTCCAGCACGACATGTTCGTTCGACAGGCGCTTCAGAACCGACAGGTCGAGCGCCTCGGGCGCGGCGCGCAGGACGATCTCGGTGGGCTTGCGCTCCAGGCTGGCGATCAGCGCATCGACCGACGACAGGTCCGGCTCGCCGTCGCGCCAATACAGGAAGTCGAGCGGCGTGAAGCGATGCTCCTCGATCGCGAAGACCTCCTCGGGGGTGAATGCGCCGGGACCTTCCTCGACCAGCGCGCCGAACGTACCGTCGCGCTGGTGCCGCCCGGCGCGACCGGCGATCTGCGCCATTTCGGGCACGGTCAGCCGGCGCGTGCGGCGACCGTCGAACTTGGTGAGCGAGGCGAACGCGACATGGGCCACGTCCATGTTCAGCCCCATGCCGATCGCGTCGGTGGCGACCAGATAGTCGACCTCGCCTGCCTGGAACATCGCGACCTGCGCGTTGCGGGTGCGCGGCGACAGCGCGCCCATCACCACCGCCGCCCCGCCGCGCATCCGCCGGATCGCCTCGGCGACGGCATAGACTTCCTCGGCGGAAAAGGCGACGATCGCCGAGCGCTTGGGCAGCCGCGACAGCTTCTTGGCTCCGGCATAGCTGAGCGTCGAAAAGCGCGGGCGTTCGATCACCTCCGCTTCGGGCACCAGCGCGCGGATCAGTGGCTTCAGCGATGCCGACCCCAGGATCATCGTCTCCTCGCGTCCGCGGGCACGCAGCAGACGGTCGGTAAAGACGTGACCCCGTTCGGGATCGGCGCCGAGCTGCGCTTCGTCGAGCGCGACGAAGCCGACGTCTCGCGGCATTTTGCTGTCGGCTCCGGCGAACACGCCTCCGCCGACCGGCATCGATTCGGCGGTGCAGAGGAAATAGCGCGCTTGCGGAGGGATGATCCGTTCCTCGCCGGTGATCAGCGCGACCTGTTTCTCACCCTTTATCGCGACGACGCGGTCGTACACCTCGCGCGCCAACAAACGCAGCGGAAAGCCGATCATCCCGCTCGAATGGCCGCACATCCGCTCGACGGCCAGATGGGTCTTGCCGGTATTGGTCGGACCCAGCACCGCGGTAACGGCGGAACGCGCGAAGTTACTCATCGTAGGGACAAGATCGACCGCCCGACGTGCGGATGCAATGGGTTAGGTTGTGGAATCCGCATAATCCTCCTGTGCAAGGGGGAGACGTGCGGGTCGGCGCGACGGCCGGGGGGCACCCCATCCGGCCAGCTAGATACCCCGCCGCCACGCCTGCGGCCTGCCATCTCCACCGAGCAGGGAGGGACCGGCATCGTCTTTCGTCGATCCGATCCCACGCCTCGTCGCAAGCCATCCGCTCGAGCCACCGGGTTAATTTGACTTTAGCTTTTCGGCCCCACAACGCTTGCCGCCACGGCCTGAAGGGTTTCGGGGCAGGCTGTTTCTGATTTGGGGGTTCGGGCCGCAGTGTATCTGCGCAACGATCATGGTCTGGACGGTGCCGGCGGCGCGACTGCGCTGACGTTCGGTCGCGCGCCCATGGCCGCCGTCCCCGCGACGCGGCTCGACCGGTGGCGAGAGGCGTTGCGCGACATCGACGTCGTTCCCGACCTGGGCGCCAATATCGGCAGCCGGGACTGGTGGCGCGGTGCGGCGACCTGTGCCGCGCTGTGCGCCGTCACGCTGGCGCTCGCGCCCGGGTTCAAGCCGCTCTATCGCCCCGCCGCGCCGGTCATGGAGGGGGCGGATTGGGAAGAGGCCCGCGCGCAGTCGATTGCGCCGCTTGCCTATGGCGCCACCTCGGGCCGTCGCCTCGCGCCGACCGCTGCGGTGCGGCCCCTGACCGATACGCCCGAACGTCCGATCCTCGAACTCAGCACGACGTTGCCGGCCGGCGATGCGTTCGCCCGCGCGCTGACCCGCGCCGGGGTGGGGGCGGCAGAGGCCGACCATGTCGCCGACATGGTGGCGGCGCGCCTGCCGCTCGACGAACTGAAGCCCGGCACGCAGCTCCAGCTGACGCTCGGCCGCCGCGCGAACAAGGCCGACGCCCGGCCGCTCGAGGCGCTCAGTTTCCGCGCCCGCTTCGATCTGGGCATGAAGGTAGTCCGCGATTCCGGTGCGCTGGCCGTCGCCGCGGTACCGATCGCGATCGATCGGACGCCGTTGCGTATCCAGGGCCGGGTGGGCCCGAGCCTCTATCGCTCCGCCCGCGCCGCCGGCGTGCCGGCCAAGGCGGTCGAAGCCTTCATCCGTTCGATCGCCAGTCGCGTGCCGATGAGCCGGATCGGCTCGAACGAGCAGTTCGACCTGATCGTCGAACGGGCGCGTGCCGAAACGGGCGAAGTTCAGCTCGGCAAGCTGATCTATGCCGGCCTTTCGGGCGACGCGCGCAAGCTGCAGCTGGTCCGGTTCGATCAGGATGGCAAGGACCAGTGGTTCGACGCCAAGGGCATCGGCGCAAAGAGCACGTCGGGCGCGATGATGCCGGTCGCCGGCCGCCTGACATCGGCGTTCGGCATGCGCCGCCATCCCGTGCTGGGCTATGCCCGCATGCACAAGGGGCTGGATATCGCCGCCCCGATGGGATCGCCGATCCGCGCGCCGATGGACGGCGTCGTCCAGATGGCCGGTTGGGCGGGCGGCTACGGCAAGTTCGTCAAGCTGTCGCACGGGGGTGGTCTGGCGACCGGTTTCGGCCACATGAGCCGGATTGCGGTATCCAGCGGCGGACGTGTCTCGAAGGGGCAGATCATCGGCTATGTCGGATCGACCGGCATGTCGACCGGCGCGCACCTCCACTATGAATTGTGGAAGAACGGAACCCCGATCAACCCGGGCAAGGTGACGTTCGAGAGCGTCCAGCAGCTGTCGGGATCGGCGCTGGCGGCGTTCAAGAACAAATTCGCGAAGCTGATGGC
>DASTEN010000300.1:0-3729 GCA_035709645.1 Sphingomonas sp. | reverse complement strand
CCGCCACCTGCTCCGCCGTCGCATCCGCAAGGCTGGTGCCGTCCAGGATCCGCGCCGTCTCGTCGCGCACGCGCATCATCGCATGGCGGATCGCGCAATCGGCCTCCGACTTGCAATCCTTGCATGACCTGTAGGCGGTGCGGCTGACGCAGGGGACGAGCGCCAGCGGCCCCTCGATCACCCGGATCACCTCGCCCAGCGAGATGAGGTGCGTCGCGCGCGACAGGCAATAGCCGCCGGCCTTGCCGCGGTGCGAATGCAGGAACCCGGCTTCGCGCAGGTCGGCCAGGATCAGTTCCAGGAATTTGCGCGGGACGTTGGCGGTGGCGGCGATCCGGTTCATCGGCACGGGCGGCCCGCCGGGCTTCTGCGTGGCGAGGAACAGCATCGCGCGAAGCGCGTAGCGGGAACGCTGCGTCAACATGATGCCATAATCCCTGCGCCGATATTGTGGCCAAGGGAAGGCCTTTCCAACGGCGTGGCGTCTTCCTATATCAGGCGGGCCGGCGGGTTCGCCCGTCCGGCTATGGCGATAAAGGATTGCGTGCAATAGATGCAGCGGACCCGGGGGCAGTACCCGGCGGCTCCACCATAAACGGTGGTCTATCTGGAGACCGTTTCTGACGGGGCCGAACCAGGATCGACGTGTGTTGAAAAGCGTATGTCTTTCGCTCGGAATGGGACCACCGCAACGGCCCATTACACAAGTGCCAACGATAACGAAGCACTCGCGATTGCGGCGTAACTGATGGCCTAACGGCCTGACGTTACACCAAAATAGCGCGGTCGGACCCCACCGGGCAACAGAAGGGGATTCCAGCGGTTCGGGGAGCACCGGGCAACAGAAGCTCCCCACTCTCCCCCATTTCCGTGCCCGGTCTTGCCCACTCTGTCGAAGCCCAGGGCAGGGCTTCGACAGGCCTGATTCGTGCGGGCGTGCGCCGCGTCAGGCCGCCCCGCCGGCGACGAGCTTCGGCGTCTGCTGATGCTGCACGACGGTCCACACTTCATGTTCGATCCGGCGATAGGTCGAGGTGCAATGCGCCTCGTACGCTTCCTCGCCGCTCTTGGCGGTGACGTGATAGGCGACGACGATCAGCCCTTCCTGCGGCCGTGCGATCCGGCCGTCGGCAAAGTCCGCCGATTTCCAGCGCGGCGTATTCGAGACAGCCCGCACCGCGTCGTCGCCCGACAGCACATAGGGATCGGCCGGTACGACGACCAGACATTCGACATCCATCTTTTCGCGGTAGTTATCCGCGTCGCCTGTCCAGAGACTTTCCTCGAACGCCCATACCCGATCGTCTTCCATCGTCGCTCTCCGCAAGTGTGAACCCTCCCAAGCGGTTGGCGCCACATGATGTTCCGGAACGATTGCGGACGCGTGGCACGGGGCGTATCCTCAGGCAAAACAGACGAGGAGAGATGCAATGGCGACGCTTGCGCGCGATGCCGAGACGATGGCGCCCGGCGAGTGGGAGGCGCGGGTCGATCTGGCGGCGGCGTATCGCCTGGTCGCGCTCTATGGCTGGGACGACCTGATCTTCACCCATCTGTCGGTGCGCGTGCCGGGCCCCGAGCATCATTTCCTGATCAACCCATACACCATGATGTTCGAGGAGATCACCGCGTCGTCGCTGGTGAAGATCGACGTCGAGGGCAAGCCGGTCGGCGCGTCGCCCTATCCGGTCAACCCGGCCGGGTTCGTCATCCATTCGGCGATCCACATGGCGCGCGAGGATGCCGCGGCGGTCATGCATCTCCACACGCCCGATGGCCAGGCGGTGTCGGCGATGGAATTCGGGCTGCTGCCGCATACCCAGACATCGATGATCGCCGGCGGCGATGTCGCCTACCATGATTACGAAGGGATCGCGACCGATCTGGAGGAGCGCGAGCGGCTCGTTCAGGACCTGGGAACCAAGAATGCGATGATCCTGCGCAACCACGGTACGCTGACCGTCGGCGATTCGGTCGCGGCCTGCTTCCTGCGCCTCTATTTCCTGGAGCGCGCGTGCCAGGCGCAGGTGAAGATGCTGTCGGCGGGCCGCGAGAACCTCAACACCCCGCCCCAGGGCACGCCGGAAAAGGTTGCGGTCCAGTCCGCGCCGGCGGGGATGGGGATGCTGGCGAAGGCGCTCGCCTGGCCGGCGCTGCTTCGGAAGCTCGACCGGATCGATCCAGGCTATCGCGACTGACGCCGTCCCCGGCCCTTGGTCATCGGGTCGGGCTTCTTGGGCTTCACCCAGCCATCGGGCGGCGTGTAGCGCGCCTGGCTGGTGCCGAGCCCCATGCTGCCTGGCTGCTGGCGGGTCAGCCCGCTCGTGTCGGCGTCCGCCGCATCGCCGCCGGCGCGCACCAGGCTGATCTCGTCGCGAAGCCTGCGCGCCGTTTCGAAGTCGAGCGCGGCGGCGGCGGCGTCCATGCGGGCCTGGAGGTCGGCGAGATGATCAGTCATGCCGTAGGCAACGCCTGAGGCGCGCCACGCGCTCCGCCGATGCGACGAAGCGCGCCGGCGCCGGTGGGCGCCGGTCGCGCGTCGAGACGCGCCAGTCGCCCGGCGGCGGGAAGACGCGCGGCGCCTTTCACTTCTGGAACTGAAAGCCGTCGAAGACGGTCCGCCCGATCTCCGCCAACCGGCTGTCGCGCGCGGCCGGATCGGCGATGCCGTAGCTCAGTAGCACCAGCGCGACGCGGTGACCGTTCGGCAGCGTCAGCATGCCGACGTCGTTGGAAATGCCCGGCAGCGTGCCTGTCTTGTGTGCCCAGGGCGTACCGGCGGGCAGCAGCGCCTTCACGCGCTTCGTACCGGTCTTGCATCGGGCCAGCACGTCGAAAAGGAACGTAGTGCTCGCAGGTCGCAGCAATTCACCCTTGCGCAACCGGGCGAGCAGGTCGCCCATCGCCCGCGGGGTCGAACTGTCGCGCGGATCGGTGTCGAAGGCGGTGTTGATCGGCCAACGTTCGTCGTCGGTCTTCCACGGTTCGACCGGCATGAAGGCAGCCAGCGCGGGACCATCGGCCTGCTTCGGATCGGTCGTATGGCCGCTGACGTCGATCAGCAGCCTCGCGATCGTGCGGTCGACGCGCTGCCCTGTAATTCCCTTCGCCGCCAGCCACCGCGTGACCGCGGCCGGTCCGCCGACCGCCTTCAGCAGCATGTCGGTCGCGGTATTGTCGCTGACGGTCAGCGACAGTTCAATCAGGTTCGCGCCGGACAAGGCGACACCCGCATGGGGCAGGGTATCGGTGATGCCGTCGGAGCGGACGCGGGTTTGCTCTTCGAGCCGGTGCATCGTCGCCAGCGTCCACCGCCCCTTGTCGACCCCGTCGAGATAGGTCGCCGCGATCGCCAGCTTGACCACGCTCGCCATCGGGAAGCGGTCGTCGGCGTTCAGGCTCAGCGTGGCGCCGGTATCGATGTCGACCGCGTGGACGCCGAGCTTTCCGGTATCGGTCTTCGCGATCTGCGCGACGCGTTCGGTCAGGCCGGGGGGCAACGTCTGCGCGGTGGCGGCGGGCGCGACGAGGATCGCGACCGCGGCGGCGAAGTTCACGAAACTTACCCATATGGCGCGTGAAAATTTCGTGTGAAAATTCGCCGGGCTGGCGGAGAGGTCGTCGGGCGTCATGGCGCTACGCTGCACCAAAGCGGACCGTGTAGGAAAATGATATTTTGGGGTCCTTCATCGTGAGGGGCTGATTTGCTTGGGGGTGGGGTTGTGCTCC
>DASTEN010000299.1:0-8349 GCA_035709645.1 Sphingomonas sp. | reverse complement strand
GGCGATATCATATTCGGGCGAGCCGGCGTCGCGGCCGCGCATCGCGTCGCTCGCCAGGAACATGACATGCGCCTTCATCGCCGCCTGCGCGGGCGGCAGGACGGCGTTGATCTCGCCATTGCGCGCCTGAAGTTCGGCGGCGGTGGGAGCAAACTGGGCGGGAGCCAGCGGCGCATCCTGCGCGATGGCGGCGGTGCTGATGAGAAGACCGAGCAACAAGGCTGGACGGAACATTGGAATCCTTCGACAAGCGATCATAGATACAGGCGTAGCCAATGGCGTGGCCCCACGCAACGACGGCACGAACGCGATGGGAACGGGTGAGAAGATGATGGTCGATGCGATGCGTACCCCCAAGGCCCCGCCCGTCATCCGCCGCAGCGACTATCGTCCGCCCGAATGGCATGTGCCGGACATCGCACTGGAATTCGACCTCGACCCGCGCGGCACGCGGGTGCGCGCGACGCTGTCGGTTCGACGGAACGGCACGGGTCCGCTACGCCTCGACGGCGACGGACTGACGCCCCTGTCGGTCGCGGTCGACGACATTCCCCGCAACGACTGGCGACTGGAGGACGGCGCGCTGGTCCTCGACCTGCCCGGCGACGCGCATGAAATCACGACCGAGGTCGAGATCGAGCCGCAGGCCAATACTCAGTTGATGGGCCTGTACGCCTCCGGCGGCAATCTGTGCACCCAGTGCGAGGCGGAGGGGTTCCGCCGCATCACCTTCTTCCCCGACCGCCCCGACATCCTCAGCCGCTACCGGGTGAAGCTGACCGCCGACAAGGCGCGCTTTCCGGTACTGCTCGCCAATGGCGATCCGGTCGCGTCGGGCGATCTCGACGACGGGCGCCACTGGGCCGAATGGCGCGACCCCTTCCCCAAGCCCTGCTATCTCTTCGCGCTGGTCGCGGGTGATCTGGTCGCCAACCGCGCCCAGTTCGTCACCGCTTCGGGCCGCGAAGTCGAACTCGGCATCTGGGTCCGTGCACCCGACCTCGCCAAGACCGACCATGCGATGCGGGCGCTGAAGACGTCGATGGCGTGGGACGAGCGCGTCTATGGCCGCGAATATGATCTCGACGTGTTCAACATCGTCGCGGTCGACGATTTCAACTTCGGCGCGATGGAGAACAAGGGGCTGAACATCTTCAACAGCCGCTACATCCTGGCCGACCCCGATACCGCGACCGATTATGATTACGACGGCATCGCCGCGGTCGTCGCGCACGAATATTTCCACAACTGGTCGGGCAACCGCATCACCTGCCGCGACTGGTTCCAGCTGTCCTTGAAGGAAGGCTTCACCGTCTACCGCGACCAGGGCTTCTCCGCCGATCAGGGCAGCGCCGCGGTCAAGCGGATCGAGGACGTGCGGGGCCTGCGCGCCGCGCAATTCCCGGAGGATGCCGGGCCGCTGGCGCATCCGGTGCGCCCCGACGAATATATCGAAATCTCGAACTTCTATACCGCGACCATCTACAACAAGGGCGCCGAGCTGATCCGCATGATGGCGACGATCCTGGGGCCGGAGCGGTTCCGGGCGGCCACCGACCTGTATTTCGACCGCTTCGACGGACAGGCAGCGACCTGCGAAGACTTCGTCGCGTGCATGGAAGAGGGCGGCGGGGTCGATCTGACCCAGTTTCGCCTGTGGTATTCGCAGGCCGGCACGCCCCGCGTCACCGCGCGGCTGGCGCACAGCGGAGGTCGCGCGACGCTCCACCTGTCGCAGCGCGTGCCGCCGACGCCGGGCCAGCCGACCAAGCAGCCGATGGTCCTGCCGCTGAAGATCAAGCTGTTCGGCGGAGAAACCGGCGCGGCGCTGACCGAGGAACAGCTGTTCCTGCTCGACAGCACCGAAGCGGAAATCGCGTTCGAAACCGTGCCCGAACGCCCGGTGCTGTCGATCAACCGCGGCTTTTCCGCCCCCGTCATCGTCGAAACCGACCGCACGGCGCAGGACCTGGCGTTCCTGAGCGCGCACGACGACGACCCCTTCGCGCGGTACGAAGCGATGCAGCAGTTGATGCTGGACACGCTGGTGGCGGCGGTCGCGACCGGACGCTGCGACACGCGCGCGGTCGTCGATGCGGTGCGCAACACGCTGACCGACCCCGCACTCGATGCCGCCTTCATCGCAGAGGCGGTACTGCTGCCGTCCGAAAGCTTCATCGGCGACCAGATGGCGGTGGTCGATCCGGATGCGATCTATCACGCGCGCGAGGCGCTGCGCACCGAGCTCGGCCGCGCGTTGGAGGACGAATGGCGCGCGGCGCATGCCGCCTGCCACGCGGCTGCGTTCGAATATTCGCCCGTGGCGAAGGGACGCCGCCGCCTGCGCACGGTCGCGCTCGGCTACATCACCGCGGCCGGGGCGGGCGATGCGGCGGCGCTGGCGTTCGCGCAGTTCGAGGCGGCGGACAACATGACCGACCGTCAGGGCGCGCTGGTGACGCTGGTCGGTGGCGCGTCGGACGAACGCGAGGCAGCGCTCGACATCTTCTACAACCGCTATGCGGACAATCCGCTGGTGCTGGACAAATGGTTCCAGGTCCAGGCGCTGTCGTCGCGCGACGATACGCTGCAGGTGGTCGAGGATCTGGCGCGCCACCGCGACTTCACGCTCGCCAATCCCAATCGTGCCCGCGCGCTGGTCGGGGCGTTCGGGGTCAACCAGCGGGCGTTCCACGACGTGTCCGGGCGCGGCTACCGCTTCCTGGCCGACCAGTTGATCGCGCTCGACAAGCTCAATCCGCAGACTGCCGCGAAACTGCTGCCGCCGCTCGGTCGGTGGAAGCGCTTCGACGCCGGTCGCGCGGCTCTGATGCGCGGTGAACTGGCGCGGATCCTGGCCGTGCCGGGGCTGTCGAAGGACATGTTCGAGCAGGCGTCGAAGAGCCTCGACTGACAGCAAAAGGGCGCACCCGCCGGTCTTGCGGATGCGCCCTGCCTTGGGGAGCGGCGGCGGCGGGCGGGGGGCGTGCCCCGCCGCTCTAATCGGCCGCGGCCTGCTTCTTCACGTCGCCCTTGCCCATAGCGGACACGAGCAGCTCGCCCGATCCGCTGAAGTTGGCTGCCGGCAGCGTGGCGAGCCTGTCGCCGACGGCCACGGTGACCGAGCGGATCGTGCCGTCGGCGGTCGTCTGAACCTCGCGCACGGTGCCGATCGCGCGGCGCTTGGCGTCGACCACGGCCATTCCGGGTGCGACGTCGAAGCTGCCCGCGCCGTTCGCGGCTGCCGATCCGGCGAGTGCCAGCATGCCGTTCGATCCGCTGCCGGCGATTCCGCCCATCGCCGATCCCGATCCGCTGGCCGAACCGGCGACGGTGCCCGCCGCCCCGCGCACCGTGTCGCGGGTGCCGCTGACGACCGAGCCTGCGGTGTCGCGGCCCTGACGCGCGATCGATCGGCCGGCGCCGACGGTGTCACGCGCGGTCGATCGCACCGCATCGGTGCCGATCAGCTGCGCATCCACCGCGCCGCCGGCCGATCCCGAACCGCTCGCCGATCCCGATCCGCCGATCGTGCGCCCGGCGATGCCGGTCGCGCCGTCGGCGCTCGTGCTCCCGCGGCCATCGGCATTGCCGCCGGCACGGACGCGACCCGAGCGGCGATCGATCGAGCGATCGACGCGCAGCGACCCGTCCCGCGCGGTGCTGCCGCCGATCCGGCTGGTGGTTTCGGTCGTGCGACCGACGGTGCCGCCGAGGCCACCCCCGAGGCCGCCGCCCAATCCGCCGCCAAGCTGACCGCCCAGCCCCCCGCCGCCGAGCAACTGCGCAGACGCCGGCGCGGCCGATAGAGCGAGCGCGAGAGCGGTGGTACCGATGATCAAACGCTTCATGGGTCATCTCCCTTCGATGTGATTGCCGGGAGACAACGGTGGCCACGAACGCTTTAATCCCAAGCGGCTGAGATTTTTCTAAAACCTTCTTATATAAAAGGGATGATGTCAGAACCGGCGTGTCGCGCAGTCGGCACAGACTAGGCCGCGACCGTAGCCCCTGCCGCGCTTCGCCGTCGTCTCCAGCGCACCGCGCCAGTCGCCTGCGGTCCGCATCCGTGCGATCGACCCCGCGACCAACGGGACGGCGTAGGACGTGCCCCGCACGGTGCGCGCCCGGCCGCGGGCATCGAGCGCGATCATGTCCGCGCCGGGGGCGGCATAGTCGAGGTGGCTGGCCCGGCCGCTTTCCAGCAACACGCGCCCGCGCCCGTCGACCGCGGTCACCGCGACGACGCCGGGATAGGACGCGGGATAGGCGGGTGGCGCCGCCGGGCCGTCGTTGCCGACCGCGGCGACCAGGATCATCCCGCGGGTCTGCGCCGCGGCGACGGTGCGCGCGACCAGCGGGTGAGCGGGGCCGACCAGGCTGATCGCGACGGTCGCGACGCGTTCCTTCGCCAGCCAGCCGATCGCCCGTGCGATGCCGACCGCGCTGCCACCGGCAGGATCGCTGCCATAGACGTCGGCCGCCAGAATATGTGCGCCGGGGGCGGCGCCCTTCACCCGACCGCCGCCCGCGATCAGCGACGCGACGGCGGTGCCGTGGTCGCTGGCGCGGGGCGCGCCATCGGCAAAGCCCATCTGGCGGACGCCCGCGACCGCCGGTCCGACGCCGCCGTCGATCATCCCGATGGTGGCACCACCGGCGGCCCCCGCCTGGGAAATCGGCGACGCCGCGGCACCAGATGCCCCGGCCTGGAAACTCAGCGTATCGGCGGCGACGCCTGGCACCAGCGCGCGGGTGGTGCTGAGCACGCGATCGAGCCGCGCGCCCGCCGGCACTGCAAACCGCGCGTAGCCGACCCCCAGATCGCCGACCTGTTCGCGGGCGATCAGGTGAAAGCCCTGCGCGACCAGCGTGGCGATCTGCGCTTCGGTCGGGTCGGTCAGCACGACCTCGCCCGCGCGTGCCGGCAGTCCCTGGTCGTCGAGCGCGATGCGTCCGCCGCTTGTCCGGACCAGGTCGGCGATCCGCTCGATCCGCGCGGCCGCCAGCGCGCGCGGGGGCAGCGTGCGGACGCCGTCGACCGTTCGATCGACGAGCCCGCCCAAACGGTCGATCGCCCCGGGCAAGGCGGGTACGCCCGGCAGCGACGGCACGATCTGCGCCGCAGCACCGGTGGCGGCGATCAGCCCGACGGCAGCGGCGGTGAGCGATTTCATGCGAAAATTTCCCTGGGATGCCGGATGAAACGGCTGAGCCCATCCGTTTCATCCGGGCAAGTCGAAAGGGAGTCGCCGGTCTGGCGTTCGAGGACGATCTGATGGGGCTGGTGCCGCGCCTGCGGCGTTTCGCACGGTCGCTGACCCGCGATGCGTCGGACGCCGACGACCTGTGCCAATCGGCGATCGAGCGCGCGCTGGTGGCCCGGGCGCAGTATCAGCCCGGCACGCGGCTCGACAGTTGGATGTACCGGATCATGCGCAACCTGTGGATCGATACCGCCCGCGCGCGGACCCGCGCCGGCCGAACGTTCGTCGCCGAAGACGCGGGCCTGACGGTCGGCGATGCCGGCGACCGCGCGGTGGAGGCGCATGTCGAGCTAGGCAACGTGGCCCGCGCGATGGACCGGCTGGCGCCGGAACAGCGCGAGGCGGTCGCGCTCGTGCTGATCGAGGGGCTGGCGTACAGGGAGGCGGCCGAGGTGCTGGACATACCGATGGGAACGCTGACCTCTCGCCTGGTGCGCGGTCGCGAGGCGCTGATGCGGCATCTTGGAGAAGCGGCATGAAGCCCGATCCCGAAACGCTGATGGCCTATGCCGACGGCGAGCTGGACGACATCGCCGCCGCCCGCGTCGCCCGTGCGGTCGCCGCCGACCCGGCGCTGGCGGCCGAGGTCGATGCGCACCGCGCGCTCAGGGCCCGGCTGGCCGGTGGATTCGCGCCCGTGGCCGCAGAGCCGGTGCCCGATCGTTTCGCGGCGCTGCTGGCGCGCCCGGCGCCTGTGGTGTCGCTCGACGACCGGCGGATCCGCAAGCGTGGCTGGTGGCCGATGACGGGCGCCATCGCCGCCAGCCTGGTCGTCGGGCTGATGACGGGCCAGGCCCTGCGGACCGGCGGCGGGATCGACGGGCAGGCACCACCGGTCGCCAGTGGCCCGCTGGCGACCGCGCTGACCCGCCAACTCGCGTCGGATCAATCGGGGGCGGCGGTACGGATGATCGCCAGTTTCCGTACCTCTGACGGTGCCTATTGCCGCGTCTTCGCAGCACCCGCGACCAGCGGCGTCGCGTGCCGCACGGGCGACGGCTGGACGCTGCGACGGACGGCGGCCGGCGCGGGCGCGCAGGCGACCGACTATCGCCAGGCCGGATCGGGCGATGCCGCGATGCTGGCAGCCGCGCAGGACATGATGGTGGGCGACCCGCTGGATGCCGCAGGCGAAGCGGCGGCGCGTGAGGCGGGCTGGCGGTAACGGCAATCGCCCGGTCAGACGCCGTTCGGGCCGGCGTGTCGCTTGCGAAAAGCGGGAAAAGCGTGTTCGTCGCGCCGATGCGCGCTCTTCGACCCGCCGCCTTCGCGCTGTTGCTGACCATCGTCCTGATCGCGCTCGCGCTGCTGCGCCCCGTCGATCACGACGAGAGCCAATATGTCGCCGCCGCGATGCTGACGGCGGACGGCTGGTTGCCGTACCGCGACTATGCCTATCTGCAGACCCCGCTCCAGCCGTTCGCCTTCGCGCCGATCGCGTGGAGCGCGGGGGCGCTCGCCTGGCCGGCGCTCAGGATCGCCAATGCGCTGCTGGGCATCGTTACCATCGTCGCGGCCGGCTGCGCGATGCGCGACGGCGGCGTGCGGCCGACCATCGCCGGCGCCAGTGCGGCGCTGTTGGCGGCGAGCGATATCCTGCTGTTCTCCGCCGGCACCGCCCGCAACGATGCGCTGCCCGCCGCGCTGCTCGCGCTGGCGCTGATTCCGATGCTGCGGGCCGAGCGGGACGGGGCGACGCGGAGCGGTGCCATGCTGGCAGGGGTGCTGCTGGGCGCGGCCGCTGCGGCGAAGGTGTCCTACGCCCTGCCGGCCGCGGCCTATGGCGCCCATGCACTGGTCGTCCGGCGACATCGTCCGGCCTGGGTAGCTTTGGGCGCGCTGCCGCCGGTCGCCTTCGTCGGCTGGCTGGCGTCGACCGCCTGGCCCGCGTTTCTGTTCGGGGTGGTCACGTTTCCGGCCGACGCGCCGGCGGAATATTATGCCGCGGCCGGGCGCCTGTGGAAGCTGTCGATCGCGGCGAAGCTGGTCGATACGCTGAAATTTCTCGCGCTCGGGCCGGCGTTGCTGGCGTTGGTTATCGTGGCGCGACAACGCGCGCGGGCCGTCCGCCTGCTCGACATCCTCATTCTCGCCGGCCTGATCGCCGCGGTGCTGCCGGCCCCGACGTGGCGACAATATCTGTTGCCCATGCTGGTGCCGCTGTTCGTCCGGCTGGGGCTGGCGTGGCAGGCCTGCCCCCCATCGCGCGGCTGGCGGATCGCGGCGGTGGTGTTCGCCTGCGCCGGGCTTGCCCCCAGTGTC
Organism: Sphingomonas sp.; assembly: GCA_035709645.1. GTDB lineage: Bacteria > Pseudomonadota > Alphaproteobacteria > Sphingomonadales > Sphingomonadaceae > Sphingomonas. The sequence goes on along the minus strand of DASTEN010000299.1, from coordinate 820 downwards.
GAAGCGGTGGTGCAGGGCGGCACGCTAGGCGAAGGGGTGGCGGTTGCGCGCAGCCTGACCGACCGCCGCGACGTGGCGACGCTGTCGCCGCAGATGCTGCCCCACGCCCCGGATCGCCGGTTCGCGACCGGGCCCTTCTATTTCCGCAGTCGCACGCTGCTGACCGCACAAGCGGAGCGCGACTTCACGCTGATCTCGCAGGCGCGACTGGCGCTGCTCGCGCAGGGGCCGCCGGCGCACATCCTGATCGGTGGCGAAGGCGCCTGGAGCAGCGGCGACGATCGGCTGGATGCCACGCTGGAGCGCTGGGCGCTGGCCAACGGCTATCGACTGGACCGCCGGATCGGGTCCAGATTCCGACTCTATGCGCGCAACCGCCCGCGATCGGTGCCGTCGATCGCCGCGCGGTAATAGTCGACCAGCAGTGCGGCGTGGTCGCGGTCGGTGCGGACGCTCGCTGCGGCGTGGCGACACGCGGCGCGCAGGATCGCGGGATCGCGGCGGAACAATCGACCGATCGCGGCGGCACAGCTGCGGGCATCGCGCGCGCGATAGGTTTCGGCGAACGGCGACGCCGCGATGTCGTACGCGCCGCCTTCGTCCGGAACGATCAGCGGCAGCCCGCTCGCCACGGCTTCCAGTGCGACCAGCCCGAACGGTTCGGCATCCGACCCGTGGATCAGCGCGTCGGCGCTGGCCATGATCCGGGCGAAGCGCAGCCGGTCGTAGACCGGGCGGAACAGGCGGATGTGCGGGCTGTTCGCGACCTGCCGCGCGAGCTTCTGATGATCGACGCCCTGGCCCAGCAGGATCAGGCCGA
>DASTEN010000298.1:0-12055 GCA_035709645.1 Sphingomonas sp. | reverse complement strand
TCGCGCTCCGCTGATGTCATCGCATAGCGCCTGCCAATCTGCTCGACGGTCCCGCCCGCCACCAACATCTGCGCGATCGTGCGTGGCGCCAGGCCCTGCGCGTGTCCTTCGCCGCCTATGACGCCTCTTCGCATAGGTATTGGCACGGCCACCGCTCTCGCGCCATTTTGCTTCCTAATCGGCATCGTCCTGCCTATATGCTCGGCATGGCTGACACTCCTGAAACGACCCAGAATTCGAACGATTACGGCGCCTCCTCGATCAAGGTGCTCAAGGGCCTGGACGCCGTGCGCAAGCGGCCGGGCATGTATATCGGCGACACCGACGACGGGTCGGGCCTGCACCACATGGTGTTCGAAGTCAGCGACAACGCGATCGACGAGGCGCTGGCCGGTCACTGCGACCGCATCGTCATCCAGCTGAACGCCGACGGATCGGTCAGCGTCGAGGACAACGGCCGCGGCATCCCGACCGGCATCCATCCGGAAGAAGGCGTGTCGGCGGCCGAGGTCATCATGACCCAGCTCCACGCCGGCGGTAAGTTCGAGAATACGTCGGACGACAATGCGTACAAGGTGTCGGGCGGCCTGCACGGCGTCGGCGTGTCGGTGGTCAATGCGCTCAGCGAATGGCTCGACCTGACGATCTGGCGTGACGGCCAGGAACATTACATGCGCTTCGCCCACGGCGATGCGGTCGCCCCGCTCAAGGTCGTCGGCCCCGCGCCCGAGGGGAAGAAGGGGACCAAGGTCACCTTCCTTGCCAGCCCGGCAACGTTCAAGATCACCGAATACGACTTCGAAAAGCTCGAGCACCGCTACCGCGAACTCGCCTTCCTGAATTCGGGCGTGCGCCTGTTCCTGCGCGACGCGCGGCATGAGGAAGCGAAGGAAGTCGAGTTGTATTACGAAGGCGGCATCGCCGCGTTCGTGAAGTATCTCGACCGCAACAAGACGCCGCTGATGCCCGATCCGGTCGCGATCGCGGGAACGCGCGACGACGTGACGATCGACGTCGCGCTCGAGTGGAACGAAAGCTATTACGAGAACGTCCTGGCGTTCACCAACAACATCCCCCAGCGCGATGGCGGAACGCACATCGCAGCGTTCCGCGCGGCCCTGACGCGGACGATCAACAACTATGCCGACAAGTCGGGCCTGCTGAAGAAGGAAAAGGTGTCGCTGACCGGCGACGACATGCGCGAAGGCCTGACCGCGATCGTGTCGGTCAAGCTGCCCGATCCGAAATTCTCGTCGCAGACAAAGGACAAGCTGGTGTCCTCGGAAGTCCGCCAGCCGCTCGAAAGCCTGATGGCCGACAAGATGGCCGAATGGCTGGAGGAAAATCCGCAGACGGCCAAGGCGATCATCCAGAAGGTGATCGACGCCGCCGCCGCGCGCGAGGCGGCGAAGAAGGCGCGCGAACTGACCCGGCGTAAGGGCGTGATGGACATCGCCAGCCTGCCCGGCAAGTTGGCCGATTGCCAGGAACGCGACCCCGCCAAGTCCGAACTGTTCCTGGTCGAAGGCGATTCGGCCGGTGGTTCGGCCAAGCAGGGCCGCGATCGGCATTACCAGGCGATCCTGCCCCTGCGCGGCAAAATCCTGAACGTCGAACGCGCCCGCTTCGACCGCATGCTCTCCAGCCGCGAGATCGGCACGCTGATCCAGGCGATGGGCACCGGCATCGGCCGCGACGATTTCAACCTGGAAAAGCTGCGGTACCACAAGGTCGTCATCATGACCGACGCAGACGTCGACGGTGCGCATATCCGCACGCTGCTTCTGACCTTCTTCTACCGCCAGATGCCCGAGATCATCCAGGCCGGGCACCTCTATATCGCGCAGCCGCCGCTGTATAAGGCGGCGAAGGGCCGGTCGGAGGTCTATTTGAAGGACGATGCCGCGCTCGATCAGTATCTGGTCGATGCCGGGGTCGGACTGCTGGTGCTGGAAACGTCGGCCGGGTCGCGTTCGGGCGAGGATCTGCGCACGCTGGTCGACCACGCGCGGCGTATGCGGACGCTGATGCGCTTCGTCCCCCGGCGGTACGATGCAAATATCGTCGAGGCGCTGGCGCTGGCCGGCGCGCTCGATCCCGAAGCCTCGCGCGAGATCAGGATGGAGCGGCTGGCCGCGGTGACGCAGCGGCTCGACCAGACCGACAGCGACGCGCGCTGGACGGCGCAGATGTCGGAGGAAGGCGGCTATCACTTCCAGCGCCTATGGCGTGGCGTGACCGATCACCACATCATCGAACCGACGTTCCTGGGTTCGGCGGAGGGGCGCAAGCTCCACACGCTGGCGGCCGAGGCGGCGGAGAATTACGCCACGCTTGCCAAGCTGGTGCCGCTGAAGTCGACTGCCACCGCAGACGACGACGGGGCGGAGGAGGAAACTCCGGTTGCCGCGGGCAAGGGCGAACGCCTGGTCGCCCGCCCCTCGCAACTGCTCGATGCGGTGCTGACCGCGGGCCGCAAGGGGCTGAGCATCCAGCGCTACAAGGGGCTGGGTGAAATGAACGCCGAGCAATTGTGGGAAACCACGCTCGACCCGGCCAACCGGTCGATGCTGCAGGTCGAAATCGACCAGGCCGACATCGCCGACGAAATCTTCACCCGGCTGATGGGCGACGTGGTCGAGCCGCGCCGTGAATTCATCCAGGAAAACGCGCTGACGGTCGCGAACCTCGACGTCTGATCGACGGTTCCGGGACCCGGGTGTCCGACGGATACCCGGCCCGTTGGCGTAGGCGTCGTCGCCGCGCGTTGACGACACCGCAAGCATGTGCCCTTCCCGTGCCGGTGACAGCCGCGCGGCGTCCCTTCGATGAAATACGTAATTTTCGCGTAACGGCCATCGCCGACGATTGGCCGCATGATCATCGTCCATCGGTACACCGGCCGGGTCAGCCGCAGAGGACGACCCGTCATGTACGTAATGCCTTCCGCGACGCCGGAACCGACGTGGTCGTCCGCCGCGCGAACACTGGCGATGCTAGTCTGCGTTGAGGCCGCAGCGGCGGTCCTGGTCCTGGCGCAAGGAGCGCCGGGGATGCGGGTCGCGCTGGGCGCCGGGCTTGTCGCTGTCGTCACGCTGCCCCTCGTCGTTCGTGCCCAGATGCCGCTGGCAGCGAAGACCCTGCTGGCCATCGCATCGATCACCGCAACGCTGTCGATCGCGGCCGGCGCCGATCTGCTCGGTCTGCGCTCGGTCGAGAAGACTGTCGCGGACGCGCCCGTCGCCGCTACGCCTGCGACGTTCGAGACGGTCGCGTCCTCCGCGCCAGCCGCCCGCCCCGGCTATCTCAGGATCGTCGGTGCCGGCGATCCGGTGACCGCCCGCCTGGCCGACGACCTGGCGTCCGCCATGCAGGCCGCAGCGACTGGCGCCGACCTGCCGCAGATCGACGGGATCATCTCGCACGACCCGGCAGGGTTCGCCATGCGCTGGGCGATGACGCGCGGCTTCAACCGGCGGCGCTGTGGCGACCTGCGCGTTTTCGGGGACGACCCGACGCTGGCCACGCGGACGTTCCGCGATGCGTTGCTGGACGCGATCGGCGCGTCGCGAAGTGGGCCGCTCGCCTGCTATTGACGTTACGTGTGCGACACGAAGCAGCGCAAAATACGCATTATGATCGGTCGCCAAATACCGTTGAACGCTAACGATCCTACGGCACCATCGCGGCATGGGTGGGACCAGGAAATCATGGCTGCGGAAGGCGTCGGGCAGCTTGCTTCGGGATCGGCGCGGGGTCGCGCTGATCGAAATGGCGATGGCTTTGCCGGTACTCGTCCTGCTGCTGTTCGGGATCATATCCTACGGCAGCTGGATAGCGCTCGCCAACGTCGTCCAGCAGAGCGCCAACGAGGCTGCCCGTGCAGCGATCGCAGGCCTGACATCCAGCGAACGCGCGGCTCTCGCGCAACAGGCGGCACAGACCGCGCTGACCCGCAGCTACGACATCCCCGCCAGTCGCGTCGCGGTTGCGGTCGCCGATGACGGGAATTCGGTTGCGGTGACCGTCGCTTACGACGCGACCGGCAACGCGTTGCTGACGATGCCGATCATCCCGAAACCGCCATCGCGGATCGCGCGGACCGCCGCCGTACGGGTCAATCCGCTATGACGGTGATGCAGGCCATCCGCGACAGGCGGGGTAATGTGTCGCTGATCATGGCCGGGGGGCTGACGATGCTGACCGCCGCTGGCGCCCTGGGGGTCGACACCGCGAACATGTTCCTCGAACGCCGCCGTGTGCAGGGTGTCGCCGATGCCGCGGCGATGGCCGCCGCGAATGCGCCGCTGGCGGGTCAGGCCGCCGCACGCGACGTACTGGCGTTCCCGTCGAACGGTGGCATCACGCTGATATCCGTGGTGCCGGGCCGTTATACGGCCGACACCAGCATCGCCGCCGATGCCCGCTTTCAGCCCGATACGGTCGCGCCAGACGCGGCTCGCGTTACCGTGGAGGGCGGCACCGCCACGATTTTCGGCCGCGCCCTTGGGCTTAAGCCTCACGTCGCGATCAGCGCGACGGCGACCGCCGCGCGGATCGACACCGCCGCGATTTCGATCGGGTCGCGGCTGGCCGCGCTCGACGGCGGCGTGGCCAACGCCATTCTGTCCGGGCTGGCGGGCAGCGATCTGTCGCTGTCGGTCATGGACTATGACGCGCTTGCCTCCGCCGACGTCGATCTGTTGCGCTGGTTCGACGCGCTGCACAGCAAGGCGGGGCTGGATGTCGGAACCTTCGGCGCCCTGGCCGCCACCGATATCCGTCTGGCGGATGCCGTCGGGGCGCTGGCAGACGCCACGACCAGCCAGGCGGCCGCGAACGTGCTGCGCGCGATCGCAGGGCGCGTCGCCGATCGCACGGTCCGGTTGCGCGATGTCATCGACCTGGGGCCGCTTGCGGAAAGCATCGGGGCCGATCCCAAGCGGCCGATCACGGTCAGCACGCTGTCGCTGCTGCGCGAAGCGATCCTGATCGGCGGCGAGCAACGGCAGGTCGATGTGGCGCTGTCGCCGGGGATCGCCGGCCTCGCCGCGACGACTTACCGCCTCGAAATCGGCGAACGAACCAATTCGACGCCGTGGCTGGCAGTCGGGCGTGCGGGCCAGGTCACCGTCCGCACGGCACAGGCGCGGTTGCTGCTCGACACCCGGCTGGTGACGGCCCCCCTGGGCCTGGGTACCATCCGCGTTCCGATCATCGCGGAACTCGCCTCCGCGCAGGCGCAACTGTCCCGCATCGAGTGTTCGCGCGCCACCGGGCCGGCAGCGACCCTGGACGTCGTGCCGTCGCTCGGGCGCGTCGCGATTGCCGATAGCGATCCGGCAGCCTTCTCCGACTTCACGACGCCGCTGACGCTGCGTCGCGCCGCCGTCGCGAGCCTGCCGCTGGTCAGCGCGACGGTACTTGCCGACATCCGGCTGGGCGGGACGACAGCGCACGCTGTCCGCTTCACCGCCGACGACATTGCGACGGGCCAGGTCAAGTCGGTGCACACGACCGATATCGTCGGCGGCATTGCCGAATCCCTGCTGCGCACCGCCGACATCCGCGTGTCCGTCCTGGGACTTGGCCTGTCGACCGGCCTGTTGACCGCGACGCTCGCCAACACGCTGACGCTTGCGGCTCCGGCGCTCGATACAGTGCTCGATGCGACGCTGTCGCTGGCGGGGCTGCGCCTCGGGCAGGCGGATGTGAAAGTCGACGGGCTACGCTGCGGCGTGCCGGTGCTGGTCGGATAGGGACAGGAAAGACAGGTGGGAAGCAATCGCGAGCGGCGCCCGGCGCCGACGGTGGCGTGGGAACCGGTGCGCTGGCCGGTGAAGATCGCCGCCGAGCTGTTCGAAGCCGGCACCTGCTGGCTGCCGGTGACCGTGCTCGACCTGTCGGCGGACGGGTGCCGGATGCACACCGGCTTCCGCGTCCGCCCCGGTCGCAGCGCGCGGCTGCGGGTACCCGGCCTCGCCGCCATTGCCGCGACGATCGAATGGAGCGAGGACTGGCACGCCGGCCTTCGCTTCGCCCAGGCGATCCACCCCTCGGTTCTCTACCACCTGGCCTCTCACTATCGCGCGCCGCGCGAGGTCGCAGCGTAGGGCCGATGGTCTTGTCCGCCGCTTGCGGACGTCAGGCCATCCGCGCCTTCACCACGCGCTCCAGCACCGCCAGCGGCATTGCGCCGAGCGACAGCACCGCATGGAACTGCCGCGGGTCCCACCGCGCGCCCGCCCGCGCCTTTGCGGCATCGCGCAGTTGGACCCATTTGGTATGGCCGATCTTGTAGCTGGTCGCCTGCCCGGGCCAGACGACGTAGCGGTCGATCTCGTTCTGACTGCGGTTGCGCGCGATGCCGGTCGTCGCCATCAGATAGTCGGTCGCCTTCTCGCGGCTCCAGCGCTTGGCGTGCAGGCCGGAATCGACGACCAGCCGCGTCGCGCGGAACAGCAGCGACTGGAGGTAGCCGACCTGACCCAGGGGATCGCCGTCGAACATGCCCATTTCATCGGCGAGCTGTTCCGAATAGAGCGCCCAACCCTCGCTGTAGCCGCTGAACCCGCTGCGGCGGCGGATCAGCGGAATGTCCTTGCTCTCCAACGCGGTCATCACCTGCAGATGATGCCCCGGCACCGCCTCGTGGTGGCTGAGCGTCGCCAGCCCGAACTTCGGGCGATCGAACGTGTCCTTCAAGTTGATGAAGTAGACGCCCGGCCGCGACCCATCGAGCGTCGCCGCCTGGTAATAGCCCCCCGGCGCCCCCGCCTCGATCGCCGGCGGAACGCGGCGCGCGACGACCTGGGCCTTCGGAATGTAGCTGAACTGCTCGGGCAGCCGCCTGGCCATCGCCGCGATCTGCGTGTCGAGCAACGCAACCAGTTCCGCCTTGCCCGCGTCGGTATTGGCGAACAGCTGGTCCGGGCGCCGGTTCAGCGCCACCAGCCGCTCGCCGACGGTCCCCTGCGACATCCCCTGTCGCTTCAGGATGGTATCGATCCGCGCGCCGATTTCCGCGACCTGCGCCAGTCCCAGCTGGTGGATCTCGTCCCCGCTGAGCGGCACGGTGCTGGAGGCTTCGGCCAGATGGGCGTAGAGCGCGTCGCCCTGCGGCAGTCGCCAGCACCCTGCATCGTGCGTCGCCTTGGCGCGTAGCTCGCCGACCAGCGCGCGTTGGCGATCTAGGGCCGGAAAGACCTCGTTCGCCATGATCGCTTCGGCCTGCGCCCCCAGGTCGAGCGGCAGCCCGGCGGCGGTGAGCTTGGCGACGAAGCCCTTGACCGGCGTGGTCTCCGCGGCTGGCTTGTCCCGCAATTCACCAAGCAGCACGACCATGCGATCCAGCACGAAATCGGGCGGCGCCACGCCCTTCGCGGCGTCGTCGCGCGCGCGCATCACGCTCTGGTCGATCGCCTTCGGGAACCGCGACAGGCGGGCCAGATAGGCGTCGGCATCCTGCCGCGTCGCGACGCGGTGCTGGCCGTCGAGGAATTCGGGGATCGATCGATAGGGTCCCGACAGCTGAGACAGGACGTAGGGCGAGTTGCCCGATCCGTAATCGAACGCGCCCCGACGGATCGCCAGCTTCAGCTGGTAATCGACCACGTCGTAATCGATCGCCGCGGCGTCCGACAGCGTGGCACGGTCGATCCGGCGAAGCGCCGCCTGTTCGGCGCGGCTGCGCGCCAGCGACCGCGCGACCGCGCCGCGCGTCTCGTCCCCCAGTTGCGAGCGCAACCCCGCCCGCGCGCCGGTATCGAGGCCAAGCGACGTCGCCTGTTCGGGGCGCTCGGCCAGACGGTCGTAGAAGAAGCGGTCGAGCAACGTGCGCAGGGCGGCATCGCCCGACCCCGCCCGCCCCTTCGCCGAAACCGCCATCGGCACCAGCGTCGCCGCGGCGACCGCGCCGCCGCTCATCAATACCGACCTGCGGTCAATGGCCGTCTGCCCCATGCGCCCCTCGCTCACTTGATCGCGTCCAGGCCGGTCTTCAGCTTCGCCAGCGTTTCCGGTGTCAGCAGGTCGGGTGCCATCGGTGCGAGCTGGTTGAAGCTCATGCCCTTGAACTGTTCATAGGCCGGATGCGCCGCCACTCCCGGCAGGACCGCATCGACCGCCGCCTTGGCCCGCGCATCGGCCATCAGCGTCGCAACGGGTGTGTCGAGCGAAAATTTCGCCGCCGCGTCCGGCGCAGTCGCCGCCGGCACCGACGCCTGGGGGGCGTGATTGGCGTGATCCTGCGCCGCCAGCGGCGTCGAGATGGCGGCGATGACACTCAAGAACACGGCAGGAAACATGATCAACATCCTCAGATCGCGCCCTTCTCGGCCCACTGCCGGTGGCGCGGGGCATGACGGTAGCGTGGGCTGATCGAACTGCAACAGCAACGATGTGGACGCCGCCCTTGGGACAGCCGATCCGGCGGCGCGTTGGCGCGCAGTGCCAGGATCGCTTATGAAGCCGTATGCGATCGTTCCTGGATTCCGACTTCGCCCGTCCGCTTTGGGACGATGCGCCGATCGATGGCGCTTTCACCGTGGAGGATCCGGCGGCGCCGGTCGACGCGGCGGTCATCGTGGATGTCGCTCGCCCGTGGCTGCTGGGCTATGCGCCGGACCAGCCGAACGGCCGAGCGATGCTGGTCCTGGGCGGCGGCGGATACACCGCCTTGATGGCTGGCCGCGAAGGATATTCCGTGGCGCGATGGCTGACGTCGCTCGGCTACCATGCCTATGTCCTGATTTACCGCTTCCCCACCGCCACGACCGGCGTAGCGGCGCCGCTGGACGATGCGATTGCGGCAATGCGGACAATCCGTGCAGAGCGACGGTTCGCCGGGGTCGGCGTGGTCGGGCTGTCGTCGGGCGGTCATCTCGCGGCGTGCCTCGCCGCCGACTACCCGTCCGACTGGCCCGACTCGCCTGGCGCCGAAACGATCGTCGCCGCCCGCCCCGATGCTATGGTCATCGGCTACGCACCGATTTCGACGAACGCGAAGGGGCGCCAGATCGTCGCAGACAAACCACCGCTGGCGCCGCCGGAAAAACAGACGATGTACGACCGCCTGCAACCCGATGCACAGCTGCGACCATCGCCCCCGCCGGCCTTCATCGTCTATTCGGCGAACGACAGCGTGGTGCCGCAGGCGAATGCCTATCGTCTGAACGACGCGTGGCGCACGGCCGGCGGCGTGGCGGAGCTTCATGTCTTCGCCGACGCACCACACGGCTTCGCACTGGATACGCCGGACCTGCCCGTGTCGCTATGGCCGGAGCTGTGCGCCGCATGGCTACGCCAGATCGGTTTTCGCTGAATGGATAGCCTTACGCAATCACGCGCGTCGTATCCCCGTCAATCGCCAGCGTGACGACCGGTGCCGGCGTCCCTGCGAAAGCCGCACGGGCCGCCGCAACGTCGACCGGTGGATGCTCCAGCCCGACAAGATCGGCAAAGCTCCAGACGCTCAGATCGTCGAGCACGAGCCAGCTATAGGCCTGGAACGGCGCCTGCGGAGGATTGGCCAGGACCAGGCCGGTGCCGTTCAGCGGGAGCCAGGGACCGTACAGGCTGTCGGCGATCACGCCGTACAGACCGGTCGGCCCGCGCGGACCGCCGTCGGCGAAAACCTTCGCCTGGGTCGACCAGAACAGCAGCAGCTTGCCGCCGTGACGGACGATGTGCGGGCGCTCGAGTTCGTTGTTGACCCCGTCGGCATCGACCAGCGGCGGCAGCAGCGTCCAGCCTTCGCCGTCGCGACGCGCCACGCCGATCTGACCGTTCCAGTCACTGTCCGAACCGGCGCGCGATGCGGTGAACAGGACGTGTTCGACGCCAGTGACGTCGTCGACGAACGGAAACGGATCACGAAACGCCTTGATCGCGCCGACCGCCCCACCCCCGGTCATGTCGGACTGATACAGGACATCGTCGGGGACCACGATTTCCTCGACAGGCGTCCATCCGGTCACCCGCGCATCCCCGTCGGTAAGGGTCAAGGTCCCGCGGGTCAGCAGCAAGCGCTGGAGAAATGTTGGGACCGCTTCCCCCCGCACACCGGCGGCGGTGTAGTAGAACGCTATGGTTCGGCCGTCCTCCTCCAGCACGGAAATCCCCGCCCATTCGCGGCTGCCGGGGTTGAAATCGTCCGGCAGTAGATGGCCGAAGTCCCGCCAGCCCGTCGGCCCAACCTGTAACAACCGCAACCGGGCAATGGCATGGCGATCGTCCGGGTCGGGCAGCACGGGCGCCGTCAGCGCGACGACCAGCGGGCCACCGGGAAAGGCCACCGTCCGCCCGGCGCGGTCGATGATCGGCCAATGATCCCAGATATCGATCCCCGGCAGGACCGGCGGTGGCACCGCAGTAATCGCTGGTGCCGCCAGACCTGCGCCGTCGCCGATGGCGGCGACGTGCGCCGCGGTCCATCGAAAGGTGTCGACCGTATCGGGCACGGCTTGCGCCTCAGAAGCCGACACGCAACGCGGCCGAGATCGTACGACCGGTGATCGAGCGGGCCCGAACGATTCCACCGGTCGGGATCGCGCCTTCCTCGACCTCGGTAATGCCCTTCACGTTGAACAGATTGTTGCCGTTGACGGTGACGGTGACGTTGTCCATCGGGCGGAACGACACGAAGGCGTTGACCTGGTTGTAGCCTGGCATCTTCAGCTGATTGTTGTCCTGCGCGTAGCTGGCGGTGGTCCCGATCAGGTTGGCGCCCAGCGTCACCGCATCGAAATCCACCTGCGGCGTCACCTGGTAGATGAACTCCGCCTGCCGCCGTGGACGGTTGCCGACCACGCCGGGATTGAGGGCGTCGCGCGTGATCGTAGCATCTGTGTAGGTACCACCCGCCGACAGGCTGAACGGACCTCGAGCGATGCGCCCTTCCAGCTCGACGCCCTTCGCTTCATAGTTGCGGTCGAAGAAGCGCTGGGTCGTCGCTTCGAAATTCTGCTCCTCGGTCCGCGCCCAGAAGCCGGTCGCGTAGAACGACAGGCCGCTACGGCGGAACTTGAAGCCGCCTTCGAGCTGGCGGACGAAGTCGACCGCGGCGCCCTCGTCGGTCAGCGCGCCGGTGGTGGTATTGATCGACGGGCCGAACGTCAGGCGATCGGCATTGGCACGACCGCCGCGGCTGTAGCGGGCGAACAGCGCGCTGGCATCGCTCAGCTTGAAATTCACGCCGGCCGAATAGGACAGATAGTCATAGTCGTAGTTGATCGGCGACCGACGTGCCGGAATGATGGCGACCTGCCGTTCGGCCGCGGCGATCAAGCCGTCGCCGTTGATGTCCAGCGTCGTGATGCCCGGCCCGAACGCGGCACCCAGATCGGCGCCCGCCACGCTGCCGCGCGCCTTGCCCATGTCGTAACGCACCGATCCGTCGAAATTGAACCGGCCGAGGTCAAGTCCGAACTGCGCGAAGGGTGCCAGGGTCGTATAGTCGAGGTCGTAGCTGCGACGGCAGCAATTGCCGAAGAAGCTCGCCGAGTATCCCGGAACGCCGTTCTGCGTCACCGGCAGTCCGCCGGCGGTGCGGACGTCGACCAGAACCGATCGTCCGCCACCCTCGACGGTCTGGACGAACGAGGTCCACAACCAGTCGGTCTGGATGTCCTGGCGCGAGGCGTAGAAGCCGCCGGTGATCGACATCGTGCCGCTGCCGAACGGGATCGATCCGTTGATCCGGATGTCGTTGGTGATATTGTTCAGGCTCTTTAGGTCGACGTCGAACAGCACGACGTTGGCAAGCAGCCCGTTACCGCCCAGCGTCGACGGCGTCGTGATCCGCTGGCCGGTGTTCGGGCCGCTGGCGTAGAACAACTGCGCTCCCGCCCCGCCCAGTCCGTTGGCGACCGTCTGCGCCGCGTCGGCACCGGCCGGGAACGGCGAGGTGAAGCCGCCGGAGATGTCGGCGTAACGGAATCGCTCGACGATGTTCCAGCCCTCGGCGACCGGAATCTGCGCCTCCAGTCCGACCGCGGCGACGACCGGGTGCTGGCCGTCGCCGATCGAGCGGCGCACGGGGCGGTTGGCACCGTCC
>DASTEN010000297.1:0-5628 GCA_035709645.1 Sphingomonas sp. | reverse complement strand
GCGTCGACCAGCAGGATGACTCCGTCGACCATGCTAAGGATGCGTTCCACCTCCGCGCCGAAATCGGCGTGGCCGGGGGTATCGACAATGTTGATGTGCGTCGTCTCGCCATCATGCTCCCACTCGACCGAGGTGCATTTGGCGAGGATGGTGATCCCCCGCTCCTTCTCCAGGTCGTTCGAATCCATGGCGCGTTCCTCGACGCGCTGGTTGTCGCGGAACGTGCCCGACTGGCGGAACAACTGGTCCACGAGGGTCGTCTTGCCATGATCGACGTGCGCGATGATGGCGATATTGCGGAGGTTCATCGAAAATCCCGGAAGGCACCCGCGGTCAGTCGCGAAGCGCTTGCGGGCGGCCCCTTAGCGCAAATGCTGCGTTGCGGGAAGGGGTGGGGTCGCAGCGGCGGTCCAGTCCTCGACGCGCAACCCCACGACGCGGGTGAATTCGCGGGTATTGTTGGTCACGAGGATCAGGTCGCGGGCGATCGCCTGGCCGGCGATGAGCGTGTCGAAAGGTCCGATCGTGGTGCCAAACTTGCGCAGCGTCGCGCGGACTTCGCCGGCGGCACGGGCGTCATCCTCGCTAAAGTCCACCCGCTCGAAGGGAAGATCATCAATCGTCTGAAGGTGATGGTCCGGCCTGTCACTCACGAAGGCGCCGTAGGCGAGCTCGTGCGCCACGATCGTTGACAGCCCGATGGCGCCATAATGAAGCGCAATGCGGTCCCGCACCATCGGATGCTGATGGCGGGTCAGCGCAATGATCGTACTTGTATCAAGTAGAAAGCGCATCAGTCGAACGATGGCGGCTCTGGCATCGTTTCCGGACCAGGTCGGTCAAGCGCCGCCTGAGCGGCATCTTCATCCCAGCTTCCCGAAACCCGGTCGATCCACGACAGGTCGCCGACGTCCTTCGCCTCCAGGATCACCCGCCCCCCCTCGCGCCGGATCCGCACCTCTTCGCCCTCGAACCGGAATTCCTTGGGCAGGCGCACCGCCTGACTGCGGCCGCTCCAGAACAGTTTGGCGGTCTTGGGCGTATTGCTGAGATCGTTCATGCCGGCACCAGCTCCTTGCGGTTGATATATAGCAGCGGTATCAAGCATTGTCAGCCAGCCAAACTGTATTATGTGTCTAGTGCACGAAGGATAAGGGCGATCATGGCCACCGAAACGACGACTGCCGAACCCACGCTGACGCTGACCCCGCCCGATCCGGTGCCGACCGTCCAGGCGGAAAAGGCCGCAGGGCTGGTGCCCGTCGACGCCGGCACCAAGTCCAAGCTGGCGGAGCGTGTCGATACCTTCGTGACGGACCTGGTCGCGCAGGACGTCAATTCGCCCGAATTCGGCAAGCGCGTCGACGCCATCACCGCGATGGGCGCCAAGGAAATCCGCGAGGCGGCGGGACAGTCGAACCGTTTTCTCGATCGCCCGGTCAAGGCGATGGACAAGGACAGCGGCGTCGGCGCCGATCTGGCCGCGCTGCGCCGGACGATCGAGGATCTCGATCCCGGCAAGCAGGGCAATCTGATGACGTCGAAGAAGCTTTTCGGCATCTTGCCCTTCGGCAACAAGATGCGCGATTATTTCGACGGCTATAAATCGTCGCAGACGCACATCTCGACCATCCTGAAGAGCCTGGCCAGCGGCAAGGACGAGCTGCTGATGGACAACGCCGCGATCGACGTCGAGCGGCAGAATCTGTGGAACGCGATGGGTCGTCTGGAACAGATGATCCATCTGTCGAAGACGATGGACCAGGCGCTGGAGGACAAGGCGAACGAACTGGACCACAGCGACCCTGCCAAGGCCAAGGCGATCCGCGAAACCGCATTGTTCTACACCCGCCAGCGGACGCAGGACCTGCTGACCCAGATGGCGGTCACCGTACAGGGCTATCTGGCGCTCGACTTGGTCAAGAAGAACAATGTCGAATTGGTGAAGGGCGTCGACCGCGCCAGCACGACGACGGTCGCGGCGCTGCGGACCGCGGTGACCGTCGCGCAGGCGCTGACCAACCAGCGCCTCGTGCTCGAACAGATCACCGCGCTCAACACGACGACCGCGAACATCATCGATTCGACGGGCAAGCTGCTCAAGTCGCAGACGGCGCAGATCCACGAACAGGCCGCCGCCTCGACGATTCCGATCGAGACGCTGCAGCGCGCGTTTCAGAACATCTACGACACGATGGATGCCATCGACGTGTTCAAGCTGAAGGCGCTCGACAGCATGAAGACCACGGTCACCACGCTGTCGAACGAAGTCGAGAAGTCGAAGGGCTATATCGCCCGCGCCGAGGGTCAGGCGCAGGCCAAGCTGTCGGGGCCGGCGACCGATCAGTTCAAGCTCGAATCGCTCTGATCCTATGTCCGAAGTCGACGCCCAGATCGCCCGCGCCTCCGAAGTGATCGACCGCACGCGGAGCAATTCGCGGGGCGCATCGGTGCGGTCCCGCAAGGCCCGTCAGAGCGACATCGGCAAACGGATCGCGCGCATCGCGATCGTCGATGCGATGATCCTGATCGCGGCCACGGTCGTCGGCTTCTTCATCCCGCTCGGCATGTTCGGCGCGCTGGCGGTGATGGCGCTGTTGATCGCGGCGACCGTCGTGCTGGCGTTCGCCCCCGGCGCACCGGAGGTGAAGGCGGAAACGCTGCCGTCGGTCCCCCTGCGGACCCTGCCCCTCCAGACCGAGGCCTGGCTCGACCGCCAGCGCCCCGCCCTGCCTGCCCCGGCGCAGACCCTGGTCGACGCGATCGGCGTCCGGCTCGATACGCTCGGGCCCCAGCTGACCGCGATCGACGATGGCGCGCCGCTCGCGGTCGAGTTGCGCAAGCTGATCGGCGAACAGCTGCCCGAACTGGTGAAGGGCTACACCGCCGTCCCCGAACCCTTGCGCCGGACCCCACGCAACGGTCGCACGCCGGACCAGCAGCTGACCGACGGCCTGAAGCTGATCGAGGAAGAGATCGGCGAGATGTCCGCAAGCCTGGCGCAGGGCGACCTCGACCGGTTGTCGACCCGCGAACGCTACCTCCAGATCCGGTATCGCGAGGATGGGCTGGAGGGGTAACGCTACCCCGCCGCCTTCGCCGCCCGCTCCGCCAGTCGATCGACCGCGGCGGCGTGGATCCCGGGCGCGGTCGCCAGAATACCGAACGCCTTGGCGCCGACGGTGTTGAAATCGAGCCGTCCGCCGAACGCGTCGGTCACGGTCGCGCCGGCTTCCTGCGCGATCAGGACGGCGGCGGCGATGTCCCATTCGTTGCCCCAGCGCAGCGTCGCCAGCAGGTCGGCCTCGTCTGCCGCGACCATCGCCATGCGCAGCGCGATCGAATTCGGCTTGGCGACGACCACCAGGTCGCGGTCCTCGCGCGGCAGGCTGTCGGTGGGCGCACGGCTGCCGGCCAGTGCGGTGCGGTCGGACACGCGCAGCGCCCGACCGTTGCACGTCGCCCCGCCGCCCGCTGTCGCGCTCCACACCTCGTCGCGGGCCGGAGCCGCCAGCACGGCGGCGATCGGCCGCCCGTCCTCGACCAGCGCGATCGACACGCACCAGCCGATCCGGCGGCGGATATAGTCGCGGGTTCCGTCGATCGGGTCGACCACCCACAGCCGACGTTTCGACAACCGGACCGGATCGTCGACGGTTTCCTCCGACAGCCAGGCGGCGGCGGGATCGATCGCCGCCAGCCGCGCCTTCAGCAGCGCATCGACCTCAAGATCCACCGCGCAGACCGGGTGGCCGGGCGCCTTGTCCCACGTCTCGAACCCCTC
Source organism: Sphingomonas sp. (assembly GCA_035709645.1). Taxonomy (GTDB): domain Bacteria; phylum Pseudomonadota; class Alphaproteobacteria; order Sphingomonadales; family Sphingomonadaceae; genus Sphingomonas. Next base: position 1,844 of record DASTEN010000297.1, on the reverse strand, counting down.
GTCCCAGCGCCGCATGGCGAGCGCACCGGCCTCTTCGGCCGCGGCGACGATGGCGGCGATCGCGATCGAATCAGGCACTGGCCACCGTCATCCCATCGATCCGCACGGTCGGCGCATTCATGCTGCCGCGGAATTCCAGGTCGCTTGCCGGGGTCAGCGCGGCGAACATGTCCTTCAGATTGCCGGCGATGGTGAATTCGCTGACCGGACGGGTCACTTCGCCCCGTTCGATCAGGAAGCCTGCAGCCCCCATCGAATAGTCGCCGGTCACACCGTTGATGCCGTGGCCGATCGTCTCGATCACCAGCACCCCGCGGTCGACTTCGCCGATCAGGGATGCGCGGGGGATGGTCCCGGCGGCCATGTACAAATTGGTCGCGCCCACCCCTGGCGCCGATCCGACACCGCGCGTCGCATGGCCGGTCGGCTCCAGACCGAGCTGCCGGGCCGAGGCACTGTCGAGCAGCCAGGTTTCGAGCATCCCGTCGCGGATGATTTCGGTCGGCGACACGGGCAGCCCTTCGCCGTCGAAGGGACGCGAGCGGAGCCCCCGCGGGCGGTGCGGATCGTCGACGACGGTCACCCCTGCCGGAAAGACCCGCGTCCCCATCGCATCGAGCAGGTAACTGGTTCGCCGGGCGATGGCCGGTCCCGCGATCGCGCCCAACAGCGCGCCGAGCAGCCCCGCCGACAGCCGCCGGTCGAAGACCACCGGCATCGCGCCCCCGGCGATACGCCCCGCCCCGACGCGCGACGCGGTACGTTCGCCCGCCAGCCGCCCGGTCGCCTCGGGCGCTTCGAGCAGGCTCTGGTGGCGCGCGCTATGCGCGGCATAATCGCGCTCCATCGCGCCGGTCGGTCCGGCGAGCATCGATGCCGACTGGCCATAGCTGCTGAGCGTATAGCCACCGGCAAAGCCGTGGCTGGTCGCCAGCCCTATGACGACGCGCGATGCCGATGCACTCGCCCCGTCGCTCTTGGATACGCCGGCGACGCTGCGCGCGGCGTCCTCTACCGCCAGTGCGCGCGTCTTCAGCGTGTCGGGCGCGGGATCGCCGCCGTCGTCCAGGTCGAGATCGGGCGGGGTGCCCTTCAGCAACCGCTCGGCGGGGGCCAGGCCGGCCCAGGGGTCCTCAGGCGCCAACCGCGCCATCGCCACCGCGCGGTCGACCAGGGTATCGAGCGCATCGTCGGACAGATCGGAGGTCGAGACGCTCGCAGACCTATTCCCCACGAACAGGCGCAACCCCAGTTCGGCGCTTTCCGACCGGCCGACATCCTCCAGCGCGCCATCGCGGACCTGGACCGCGGTCGATCCATCGGCGACGAAGACGGCGTCGGCGGCATCCGCTCCGGCGGCGCGGGCGCGCTCGACGATGCGGTGGGCGACGTCTGTGGCTTGGGTCGAATTCAACATTACCCGCAGGTAGGGAGCCGCGCCGCCAAGGTCAAAGCACCGTGCCGACGCAGGCGCATGCCAGCGCCATCAACAGCCCGGCGTTGCGGTTCGACCGGAAGCGCGCCAGCGCGTTGGCGCCGTCGTGCGGGCGTAGCGTCGCGACCTGCCAGCCGAAATGCGCGGCGACCGGCACCAGCGCGACCAGCGCCAGCGGATCGGGACGGATCAGCCACACCGCGCCGGCCCACGCCGCGATCGCGGCGGTGTAGAAAACGGTCACCCCGCCCCGCACCCGCGCGCCCATCGCCCGCGCCGACGATCGGACGCCGACCATCGCGTCGTCCTCGATATCCTGCAGCGCATAGATGGTGTCGTATCCGACGACCCAGGCGATCGACCCGGCATAGAGCAGCGCGCCTGCGAAATTGAGGGCGCCGGTCACCTC
>DASTEN010000296.1:0-3183 GCA_035709645.1 Sphingomonas sp. | reverse complement strand
GGCAACGCCCCGGCTTCGACCGGGTCGCCGAACGCGCACCGGTGTTGGCGGCCGAGATGTTCGACACTGGCGTCAACATGGGCCCTGCGGTCGCCGCGGCCTTTCTCCAGCGTGCGCTCAACGCCCTGAACCGCGGCGCGCGCGACTATCCCGACATCGCCACCGACGGCCGGATGGGCGCGCTGACGCTCGCCGCACTCGACGCCTTCCTGACGCTGCGTGGCGCGGCCGGGGAAGCGGTGCTGCTGAAGGCGATCGAGGCGCTGCAGGGCGAACGTTACCTTCACCTGGCCGAGCGGCGTCCGGCGAACGAGGCGTTCCTGTACGGCTGGCTGGCGAACCGGATCGGTGAAACGGAATAGCCTTTCGGTGTGAACTTCGTGAACTTCAAAGGAGTGGACATGGGCATCGTCGACGGCATCATCGGCCCGGTTGCAGGGCTGCTCGACAAGATCATACCCGACCCCAAGGCGCGCGACGCGGCCAAGCTGGAACTGCTGCGGTTACAGGGTACGCAGGACATGGAGCGCGCGACGGCACAGATGGCCGCGGTCGTCGCCGAAGCGCAATCGACCGACCCCTGGACCAGCCGCGCCCGGCCGAGTTTCCTCTATGTGATGTACGCGCTGTTGCTGTGGGCGATCCCGATGGGACTGATATCCGCCGTCCGGCCCGACATGGCAGCGGCGATCGCACGCGGTATGAACGCGTATCTGACCGGCATCCCCGAGCCCCTGTATGCGCTCTTCGGTACTGGATATCTGGGATACACGGTGGCGCGGGAATGGGGGAAGTCGCGGGCGCCCTGAACTTGCTCAAGCAAGTACAGTGGGCCTCAGCTCGGGTGGCGGGGCCGGCGTCGCCGACTCCGCTGCCCGGTGGGATGATCGACAGGGCCACCCCCTTGTCCGCTTCATGCACCGCCCCCAAATTCCCGCCCATGAGCAAGACACCGGTGTGGCACGGCACCACGATCCTATCCGTGCGCAAGGGGGGCAAGGTCGTCGTGATCGGCGATGGCCAGGTCAGCCAGGGTCAGACGGTCATGAAACCGAATGCCCGCAAGGTCCGGCCGCTTGGCGACGGCAAGGTCATCGCCGGGTTCGCCGGTGCGACGGCGGACGCCTTCACGCTGTTCGAACGTCTTGAGGCCAAGCTCGAACGGCACCAGGGGCAGTTGCTGCGTGCCGCGGTTGAGCTGGCGAAGGACTGGCGGACCGACAAATATCTGCGCAACCTGGAAGCGATGCTGATCGTCGCCGACAAGGACGTGACTTTGGTGGTGACCGGCAACGGCGACGTGCTGGAACCTGAAGCTGGCATCGCCGCGATCGGGTCGGGCGGCAACTTCGCGCTGGCGGCGGCGCGGGCGCTGGCGGACTATGAGGCCGATGCCCAGACGCTGGCGACCAAGGCGATGAAGATCGCTGCCGACCTGTGCGTCTATACCAACGACCGCACGACGATCGAAGTGCTCGACAGCGCGACGTAATTCCTGAGCCCCTCCCCGGCCGGGGAGGGGTTGGGGTGGGGCCGCGCCGCAAGCGCCTCACTCTGCGAAACTTCCCCCACCCCCAACCCCTCCGCTGAAGGGGAGGGGCTTGAGAAATGACAATGAACGACGCCCTGACCCCGAAAGCCATTGTCCGCGCGCTGGACGAACACATCATCGGCCAGGCCGACGCCAAGCGCGCGGTCGCGGTGGCGATGCGCAATCGCTGGCGCCGCCAGCAGCTCAGCCCCGATCTGCGCGATGAAGTGTCGCCGAAGAACATCCTGATGATCGGCCCGACCGGCTGCGGCAAGACCGAGATCAGCCGGCGTCTGGCGAAGCTGGCCGACGCGCCGTTCGTGAAGGTCGAGGCGACCAAGTTCACCGAAGTCGGCTACGTCGGGCGCGATGTCGAACAGATCGCACGCGACCTGGTCGAGGAAGCGATCCGGCTGGAAAAGGAACGCCGCCGCACGGTCGTGAAGGACAAGGCCGAGGCTGCGGCGATGACGCGCCTGCTCGATGCGCTGACCGGCAAGGACGCCAGCCAGGCGACCCGCGAAGCCTTTCGCCAGCGGCTGAACGAAGGCCATCTCGACAATACCGAGATCGAGATCGAGCTGGAGGCGACGCCATCGACTCCGTTCGAGGTCCCCGGCGGCGCGCCGCAGATGATCAACATCGGCGAACTGATGAAGGGCTTCGGCGGCCCGCAGCTGAAGCGTCGCAAGCTGAACGTCCACGCCGCCTGGTCGAAACTGGTCGAAGAGGAATCCGACAAGCGTCTGGACCAGGACGATGTCAGCCGCGTCGCGCTCGCCGATGCGGAAGCCAACGGCATCGTCTTCCTGGACGAAATCGACAAGATCGCGGTGTCGGACGTGCGCGGCGGATCGGTCAGCCGTGAAGGTGTCCAGCGCGACCTGCTGCCGCTGATCGAGGGAACGACCGTCGCGACCAAATACGGCCCGATGAAGACCGACCATATCCTTTTCATCGCCAGCGGGGCGTTTCACGTCGCCAAGCCGAGCGACCTGCTGCCCGAACTCCAGGGCCGCCTGCCGATCCGCGTCGAGCTGAAGGGGCTGAGCGAGGAGGATTTTGTCGCGATTCTTAGCGACACCAAATCGTCGCTGCCCGAACAGTACAAGGCGCTGATCGGGACCGAAGGCGTGACGATCGACTTCACCGCCGACGGGATCCGCGCGGTCGCCAAGGTCGCGGCGGAAGTGAATGCCGAGGTCGAGAACATCGGGGCGCGGCGGCTGCAGACGGTGATGGAAAAGCTGTTGGAAGAGGTCAGCTTCGATGCCGAGGACCGTGGCGGATCGACGCTGACGATCGATGCGGCTTACGTCGAAAAGCAGCTGTCGAGCATCGCGCGCAACACCGATCTGAGCCGCTACGTGCTCTGATCGTTAACCGCGCGGGCCGGCTCAGGGCGCTTTTGGCGCCTCGCCCTTCGGTAGCGTTGCCTTCACCGGCGGCGGGGCGGTCGCGGCGGTCGGGCTGGGCGGGGCGGCGGGCATGTCGCCCTTTCGCCGCACGCCGGCCAGCGGCTCGGGCCCTGCACCGCGCAACGATGTGGCCGGCGTCGGTGACGCGACGGGCGTCACGGGAGCCAGCGTCAGTGAAACCTGCGCCTTCATGCATTCGTTGGGCAGCGCGCGCTTGAACTCGCCGCAGTTCCA
>DASTEN010000295.1:0-2603 GCA_035709645.1 Sphingomonas sp. | reverse complement strand
CCATCCTGGTCCGCGCGCAGCACCAGACCCGCGAATTCGAAGACCGTTTCATCGCGATCGGCATGCCGTATCGGATCGTCGGGGGCTTTCGCTTCTACGAACGCGCCGAAATCCGCGATGCGCTCGCCTATCTGCGTGTCGTCGCGCAGCCGGCCGACGACCTCGCCTTCGAACGCATCGTCAACGTGCCCAAGCGCGGCCTGGGCGACAAGGCGGTGGCGAAGCTCCATCAGCTTGCGCGGGCGCTTGGCGTGCCGCTCAGCGAAGCCGCCGCGCGCATCCTCGACACCGACGAGATGACCGGCGCTGCGCGAAAGTCGCTCGGGCGGCTGGTCGCCGATTTCGCCAGCTGGCGGACAAAGGCGGCGGAATTGCCCCATGCCGAACTCGCCCGCCAGTTGCTCGACGAAAGCGGCTATACCGCGATGCTCCAGGCCGACCGATCGGCGGAAGCCGCCGGACGGCTGGAGAACCTGACCGAACTCGTCCGCGCGATGGAGGAATATGACTCGCTCGGCGCGTTCCTCGAACACGTCAGCCTGGTCATGGAGAATGACGGCGGCAATCGCGGCGCGCAGGTGACGATCATGACGATCCACGCCGCCAAGGGTCTGGAATTCGATACCGTGTTCTGCGCGGGTTGGGAGGAAGGGCTGTTCCCGTCGCAACGGTCTCTCGACGAAGGCGGCCTCGCATCGCTGGAGGAGGAGCGCCGGCTCGCCTATGTGGCGATCACGCGGGCGCGGCGCCGGGCGGTTATCCTCCATGCGGCGAACCGGCGGATCTACGGCCAGTGGAATTCATCGATCCCGTCGCGCTTCGTCGGCGAACTGCCCAAGGTGCACATCGATGACGAAACCACGATGTCCGGCGGCGAATCGCTGTGGCGCGCCAACTGGAGCGACCGTGCAGACCCGTTCGCCGATGTCGCCCGCGGCACGGGGCGCGGGCCCGGCTGGCAACGCGCGGCGGGGGTCGACGTGAAGAACCCGGGCGGCACCTTCACCAGCCGCACCTTCACCCGCGAAGCGCCGCGCGTGAAGGAGGCGACGCGCAGTGCCGTCAGTCTCGGCACGAAGGGTCGCGACGATCTGTCGATGGGCCAGCGCGTTTTTCACCAGAAATTCGGCTATGGCGAGATCGTCGAGATCGAAGGCAACAAGCTGGAGATCGAGTTCGAACAGGCAGGACGGAAACGGGTGATGGACAGCTTCGTGGTGGCGGGGTGACCATCGCCAACACCGGTCGGTCGACGTGCGGCGACGCCAATCAGGAATTGCGAGGTATCATGATCCGCACCCTCCCCGATCCCGACACGGTATCGATCCGCCGGTCGATCCGCCGCCCGGCTGCCGTGATATTGGCGCTTCTGATCGGCGCCGTGGCACAGCCGGGGACCGCGCAAGCCGATACCGACAAGGCTGCGGCTGCCTGGACCGTCGCCGCCAGCCGCGATGGCCGCGGCTGCTTCGCGACGCGACGCTACGACGGCCCCGGCGACACGACGCTGCTGCTCGGCCTCGATCCGGATGGCGCCAACCACCTGACCATCGTCAACGACAATTGGTCGATCACGCCCAGGCAAGCGCTGACGCTGGAATTTCGCCTGACGCGCGGCGGATACGGCGACCATCCGGCGGTGGGGATCGAAGCGGATGGCAAGCGCGGGTTCGTCGCGACGTTCGAACCGCGCTTTCCAGACCATATCGCTGCATCCCGGCGGCTGGATATCTATCGCGGAACGACGCCCGTCGCCCGGCTGGACCTGACCGGCAGCGGAGCGGCCGTAGCGCGACTGCGCCGTTGCTCGACCGCCCGAACCGGCGCGACGCCCGACGCCCGGACGCCCTCCGACGTCCCGATCGATCCGTTCGCACCGGATTCGCCGCGCGGCAAAAAACGCTAGCAAGCGCAGTATCGGACGGTTTTGCCGCACCGCTCCGTCGGTTGGACGGAGTCCGCGCACGGCCCGTCAGAATCCGGATTGTTACGCTGCTGTCACTCAGCTTGGGGCTGCCGGCCCCCAAAAGTGAAAGGACAGCAATGTCGCGAGTTAACGTAAAACTGATCGCCACGATGGCGATCGCGGTCGGCGGCCTCGGCCTTGGCGGTTGCGCCACGAAGAAGTTCGTGCGCGAACAGATCGCCCCCGTAAGCCAGCGGGTCGACACGCTGGAAACGCGCCTGCAGGAAACCGATGGCGTTGCGAAGTCGGCACTCGCCGAAGCGCGCGCGGCCGGCCAGCAGGGTCAGAACAACGCTCAGCGCCTGGACCAGCTGAACGGTCGCGTCGACGGCCTGGACCAGCGCCTGCAGATCCAGGAAGCGAAGCCCGCCAAGCGCGCCCGCAACTGAGACTGACCGACCTGACCGGGCCGGCCCCTGCCCCCGGGTCGGCCCGGTCCTATCGCAGCACCTCCCCTTCGAGATCGCCACACCCATGCGCTTCGCCCTGCCCGCCGTCTCGCTGATTCTGGCCTGTGCCGCGGCGGCGCCGGCGATCGCCATCGAAGCGCCGAAGGCGCCGACCGCGATGACGGCGGATGCGGCCCGGGTCGCGCACTGGGCGACGACGTCGAACGATCACCGAAACCTCCCCTTCG
>DASTEN010000294.1:0-2515 GCA_035709645.1 Sphingomonas sp. | reverse complement strand
CGGCGACGTCACTCGGCAGCGAACAGCTGCCGTACCGCCGGTCGAGGCTGCAACGGTGGATGACCGAAAGACGGTCGTCGCCCTATGGCGCGCCTGCGACCTGACGCGCCCCTGAAACGACCCCGACCGCGACTTCCTGTTGGCCGTCAGCGGTGCGATCTCGACGGTGCTGGTCGTGCGCGACGGGGACGCGATCACCGGATCGGTCATGGTCGGCTTCGACGGCCACCGCGGGTGGGTGTATTATCTTGCCGTCCATCCCGGATTCCGCCGCACCGGACTCGGCCGTGCGCTGATGGCGGCGGCGGAGGACTGGTTGGTAGAGCGTGGGGCGCCGAAAATTCAGCTGATGGTGCGCGAGGTGAACGCGGCGGCCACTGGGTTCCACGAGGCGCTGGGGCTCGAGCGGCAGGCGGTCGTCACCTATGGGCGATTCTTGAAGTAAGTCGCGCCCAAATCGGTCGGCGCTTCGACGTCGCCGCCCCGACCCGCCCCGGCACGGTCAGGCGACGATGACGATCAGGCGGTTCAGGACGAGCGCGGTCAGGCCGAAGATGTGCCACCAGCGTTTGCCGATCGGGACGAGCGCCATCAGCACTATCAATGGCGCGATCTGGGCGAATGCATCGATCGCGATGTCGGTCGTGAGGAAGCGCGGATTCGTCAGCAGATTGAAGGCCAGGCTGATCGCGGGAGGAACGCTGAGCACGCTCAGCAGAACCCGGCGTTCGGTCAGATAATGCGCGTCGCCGTCGGCGGCGTCATCTTCCGCGGTCGGGTACATGACCTGCGCTGCGAATGTGAACGGCAGGGCCATCGCAAGGCATATCAGCAAAGTGACCGGGGTGATCGTCAGGGCATCGCGCGCGGCGAAAAGATTTTGCCATTGGCGTGTCGCGGCCAGCAGCACGTACAGCCCGAGCAGCGGAGCGAGGACGCCGACGGGTCGACTGCGTCGCCGTCGCCATTGTTCGCCGAAACCGCCGACCACGGCCGCGATCGGCAAACCAAGCAGCAATCCGTAGAATGCGAATAGAGCCTCGAACCCACTCATCGGTTTTTCCCCACCCGCATCTGCGTTACCAAAAGCGACTTTCGTTGGCGATGCCGTGCAGGCAGGCGGTCCCAGGCTGCCGCACGCGAGATCCCAGGCTGTTTTCCTTGGCGACCATCGCTATCGACGACTGGACTGCGAGGACCCTCTATGACCGCGACCCTCTACGGCATTCCCAACTGCGACACGGTGAAGAAAGCGCGGACCTGGCTCGACGCGCACGGCATTGCCTACACGTTCCACGATTATAAGAAGCTCGGCGCCGATCCCGCGAAACTCGAGGCGTGGGCGTCGGAAGTCGGTTGGGAAAAGCTCCTCAACCGCGCCGGCACGACGTTCCGCAAGCTGCCCGACAGCGACCGTGTCGACATCGATCGGGAAAAAGCGATCGCGCTGATGGTCGCACAGCCGTCGCTCATCAAGCGGCCGGTGGTGGAGGGGGCGCAGGGCTTGCTCGTCGGGTTCAAGCCGGAGCTGTACGACGCCGCATTCGCCTGAATAGCACCCGCAAACCGGGCTTTTCGGAACGCCTGCGTTTCGATACGCTTCCCGCAAGATTGTGGGGAGGTCGGGACATGGTGATGGTCGGTCGGACGAAGGCACCGGCGTGGTTCTGGATCGTCGCGGTACTGCTGACGCTATGGGGCGCGATGGGCGTGTTCGCCTGTATCCAGCAGTTCCGGCTGGGCGCCGATGCGATGGGGCCGGCGGACGACTATTACCGCGCGCTCTACGCCGCGCTGCCGGCGTGGTACAACATCGTCTATGCGGTGGCGACCGGCCTGGGGTTCATCGGCAGCGTGGCGCTGCTGCTGCGCTCGCGGCTGGCGCGGCCTTTGTTTCTCGTCTCGCTGATCGCCGTCATCATCCAATTCGGTTGGCTGTTCGCGACGACCGACATGATCGCGGTGCGCGGTTTCGCGGTCGCGGCGGGGTTTCCGATCTTTATCTTGGTGGTCGCGGTGTTTCAGGTCTGGTTGACCGGCTTGGCGATCGGGCGCGGGTGGATCGGCTGACCGATCCTCCCCTCGCAGGGGAGGATCGGGCGAAAAACAATTTTCCTACATGGTCGCGATCTGCTTCACCCTGTCGGATGGACCAGACGCATCCAGCGCACCGCATCGATCGCCAAAAGTGACAAAAGTGACAAAAGTGACAAAAGTGACGAAGGCTGACGAATTGACCGCGGTATCGCAACTTTTGGCCGCGGCGCATCGCGCGCTGGACCGGGCCGCCCCCCGGGCGTAGGCCAACCCCCATGTCCACGACCTTCACCCTCGACACCGCGACCAGCCGCGCCACGCCGACGCCCGCGCCGATGAAGCGGCTGACCGTGCCGGCGATCCAGGGGCGCAAGGGCGGCGAACCGATCGTCATGCTGACGGCGTACACCGCGCGAATGGCGCAGCTGCTCGATCCGCAGTGCGACATGCTGCTGGTCGGCGACAGCCTGGGTCAGGT
>DASTEN010000293.1:0-3799 GCA_035709645.1 Sphingomonas sp. | reverse complement strand
GGCGTTCCCGTGGCCCAAGTCGATGCGCTGGGGCGCAGCGTCGACCTCGACCGAATCCCTGCGCTGGGTCCGCCCGCTGCAGGGCATCGTCGCGCTGTTCGGCGACGCGATCATCGAATGCGAGGTCGCTGGCATTACCAGCGGCGCGGCGACCGTCGGCCACCGCTTCCATCATCCCGGCGCGATCACGATCGGGTCGGCAGCGGACTATGTCGAGAAGCTGCGCGCGTGCCACGTGATCGTCGACCAAGGCGAACGCGCCGGCATCATCGCGATGGGTGCGACGATGCTGACCGCCAACGCGGGGCTGACGCTGATCCGCGACGAGGGGCTGCTGGAGGAAAACGCCGGGCTGACCGAATGGCCGGTGCCGCTGCTCGGCCGCTTCGACCCCGAGTTCCTCAGCGTGCCGCCCGAAGTCATCCAGCTGACCGCGCGCGTGAACCAGAAATATTTCGTGTGTCAGGATAGCGAGGGCAAACTCGCCAACGCCTTCGTCTGCGTCGCCAACATCGACGCGACCGACGGCGGCGAGAAGATCGTCGAGGGTAACCGCAAGGTGCTGGCGGCGCGGTTGAGCGACGCACGCTTCTTCTACGAGACGGACCTCAAGACGAAGCTCGAGGAGTTGACGCCGAAGCTCGAGAAGATCGTCTTCCACGAGAAGCTGGGCACGGTCGCCGACAAGGTCGACCGCGTCGCGAAGCTTGCGCGGTGGTTGGTGGAAGAGGGGATCGTCCTCCCCGGCACGGGGAGGGGGACCGCCGGCGAAGCCGGGGGTGGAGGGGGTGCGCCTCATAATGCATCGCTCGTGGAGAGCCCCCTCCACCAGCCTGCGGCTGATCCCCCTCCCCGTGCCGGGGAGGATCTAGCCACCCTCGCCGAACGCGCCGCCCGCCTCGCCAAGGCCGACCTCGTCACGGGCATGGTCGGCGAATTCCCCGAGCTCCAAGGCCTGATGGGCGGCTATTACGCCGCCGCCCAAGGCGAAGACCCCCGCGTCGCCGCCGCGATCCGCGACCACTACAAGCCGGTCGGGCAGGGCGACGACGTGCCGACCGACCCGGTGACGGTGGCGGTGTCGCTGGCGGATAAGCTGGATACTCTGGCAATGTTCTATTGGGCGAAGCAGGAGCCCACAGGATCGCGCGATCCATTTGCATTGCGTCGGTCAGCTTTGGCTGTTGCACGCCTCATCGAACTTAATCAGCTACGGTTGTCGCTTGGTTCCGCCTTTGATCGCGTGATAGCCGTAAGTTTCATCGACGAATTTGATGAATTCGAAGGCGACGCATCCCGTGAGTTCGTACCGCGGTTGCTCGAATTCTTCGCCGACCGCCTCAAAGTCCAACAACGCGAAGCCGGCGTCCGCCACGATCTGATCGACGCGGTGTTCGCGCTGGGTGGTGAGGACGACCTCGTCCGCCTGCTTGCTCGTGTGCACGCACTCCAGGCCTTCGTCGCGTCCGAGAACGGCCGCAACCTGCTCGCCGGCTACAAGCGCGCCGCGAACATCCTGAAGAAGGAATTGTTCGAACAGGGCGAGAACAAACCGCTTTCCTACACGCCCGAACCCGCTGAAGATGCGCTGCGGACTGCGCTCGATTCGGCCGAACCGCGGGCGAACGCGGCGGTTGCGGCGGAGGATTTCGAAGGGGCGATGGCGGCACTGGCGACCTTGCGCGCACCGATCGACGCGTTCTTCGAAAGCGTCACGGTGAACGACGCCGATGCGGAGAAGCGAGCCGCCCGGCTGGGGCTGCTCGCCCGCATGCGCGATGCGGTGCATGGCGTAGCGGACTTTTCAAAGATCGAAGGTTGAGACGACCGCGCGCACGTCTCAACTTTCTCAACTTTCGCCGGCAGAGCGAAGACGGACACGGGGAACAGCAACGATGACGCAGTATGTTTACCGCTTCGGCGGCGGGGTGTCCGACGGCGGAAACGGCGACAAGAATTTGCTCGGCGGAAAGGGTGCGAACCTGGCCGAGATGGCGTCGATCGGCCTGCCGGTTCCCCCGGGCTTCACCATCGGCACCCCGATGTGCGCGGTCTATTATGACGAGGGCGGGCAGTTCCCCGACAGCCTGAAGTCTGAAGTCGCCAACGGCATCGCGCATATCGAGGGCGTCACCGGCAAGCGCTTCGGCGACGCCGCCGATCCGCTGCTCGTGTCTGTCCGTTCGGGCGCCCGAGCCTCGATGCCCGGCATGATGGACACGGTCCTCAACCTCGGCCTGAACGACGCGACGGTCGAGGGGCTGGCGGCGGTATCGGGCGATGCGCGCTTCGCCTGGGACAGCTATCGCCGCTTCATCCAGATGTATTCGGACGTCGTCCTCGAGCTCGATCACAGCCGCTTCGAGGAAGCGCTGGAGATCGCCAAGGAAGACAACGGCTACTACCTCGACACCGACATGACCGCGGACGACTGGCGCAAGCTGGTCGCCGAATACAAGGCGCTGGTCGAGGAACTGTGGGGCAAGCAGTTCCCGCAGGACGTTCACGACCAGCTGTGGGGCGCGATCGGCGCGGTGTTCGGATCGTGGCAGTCGGAGCGGGCGAAGGTCTATCGCCGCCTGAACGACATCCCGGCGTCATGGGGCACCGCGGTCAACGTCCAGGCGATGGTGTTCGGCAACATGGGCGATACCTCGGCCACCGGCGTCGCCTTCACCCGCGATCCCTCCAAGGGCGACAACGCCTATTACGGCGAGTTCCTGATCAACGCGCAGGGTGAGGATGTCGTCGCCGGCATCCGCACGCCGCAATATCTGACCAGGGCCGCACGCGAGGCTGCCGGCGCCAAGCCCGCGTCGATGGAAGAGGCGATGCCGGAGGTGTACGGCGAACTGGCGGGCGTGTTCGACCTGCTCGAACGCCACTACCGCGACATGCAGGACATCGAATTCACGGTGCAGCAGGGCAAGCTCTGGATGCTCCAGACCCGCGCGGGCAAGCGCACCGCCAAGGCGGCGCTGAAGATCGCGGTCGATATGGCGAACGAGGGGCTGATCACCCGCGAGGAAGCGATCGCGCGGATCGATCCCGCCGCGCTCGACCAGCTGCTCCACCCGACGCTCGACCCCAAGGCGCCGCGCGACGTGCTGACGAAGGGATTGCCCGCGTCCCCGGGTGCCGCATCGGGGAAGGTCGTCTTCACCGCCGACGCGGCCGAGAGCGCGGCGAAGGACGGGCAGGACGTCATCCTGGTCCGCGTCGAGACGTCGCCGGAGGATATTCACGGCATGCACGCGGCCAAGGGCATCCTGACCGCGCGCGGCGGCATGACCAGCCACGCCGCAGTCGTCGCCCGCGGCATGGGGCGCCCCTGCGTGTCGGGGGCCGGCGCGCTGTCGATCGGCAAGGGGATTGCGCGGGTCGGTGATCGCGAAATTCGCGAGGGCGAAATCCTGACCATCGACGGCTCGACAGGCGAAGTGATGGCGGGTGCCGTTCCGACCGTGCAGCCCGAGCTGTCGGGCGACTTCGGCACGCTGATGGAATGGGCCGACGGCATCCGCCGGATGAAGGTCCGCACCAACGCGGAAACCCCGCTCGACTGCCGCACCGCGCGCGATTTTGGCGCGGAGGGCATCGGCCTGTGCCGCACCGAACATATGTTCTTCGAGGCGAGCCGCATCACCAGCGTCCGCCAGATGATCCTGGCGAACGACGAAGCCGGCCGCCGCGCCGCGCTCGACAAGCTGCTGCCCGAACAGCGCAGTGACTTTGCCGAGATTTTCGAGACGATGGCGGGCCTGCCGTGCACGATCCGCCTGCTCGACCCGCCGCTGCA
>DASTEN010000292.1:0-15286 GCA_035709645.1 Sphingomonas sp. | reverse complement strand
CGGGCCGAGGCGTTCGTGCGGTTCCTGTCGGGGTCGCATTCCGCGGTTGTCGGCCTGCCGCTGTTCGAGGCGCGCGGGCTGCTCGAAGCGTCCGGCTGGACGTTTGCGTGAGCCCGTCTGGAGAGTGACGCGCTTTCCCCTCCCCCTTCGTGCTGCGCCGGTCGAAGCGCGGTTCTACGATACGCCCGCCCGTCGCTCGAGGCACGACGTGCGGTGCTTCGACGAGCCGAGCACGAACGGGACGTAGGGGGCGCCTGGAGCCACTCATGCCCGAATGGTTCATCGAACACGGTATCGGCGAAACCCGCGCCGCGCTGATCGCGGATGACGCCATCCTCGAGGCCCGAATCCTGCCCGATGGCGAGCTGATCGCCGGCACCATCCTGCGCGCGCGCCTGATCGCACGGATGCCCGAACGCGGGCAGGGCATCGTCGCCTGGGCCGATGGCGAGGCGCTGATCGCGCCTTTGCCCACCGGGGTCACGCAGGGCGCGGAGACGCTGGTCGAGATCACGCGCCCCGCCATCCCCGAACCCGGCAAGCCCAAGCGCGCCCGCGCGCGTCCAGCGCGGCCCGACGCGCGCGAGGGCGGCGCTGCGGCCGACCTGCCAACCGGCACGATCCTGCGCCACACCGACCCGGACCGATTCGCAGCCGCCGGCTGGTGGGACCTGCTAGAGGAAGCGGCCACCAGCCAGGCGACCTTTCCCGGCGGCGCAATCGACATTGCGCTGACGCCGGCGATGACCCTGATCGACATCGACGGAACGCTGTCGCCGGGCACGCTGTCGATCGCGGGCGCGGCCGCCGCGGCGGGCACGATCCGCCGTCTCGACCTGGCGGGCTCGATCGGCATCGACCTGCCGGGGACCGACAAGGCCGCGCGGGCGGCTGCCGCCGCCGCGATCGATGCCGCGCTGCCGCAGCCGTTCGAACGCACCGCCGTCAACGGTTTCGGCTTCGTCCAGATCGTCCGCCCGCGGCGCCGCCGATCGCTGCCGGAAATCTATGCGATGGAGCCCGCCCTCGCCCATGCGCGCGCGCTGCTGCGCCGTGCCGAGCGCAGCCAGGGGATCGGCGAGCGGGTGCTGATCGCCCATCCTGCGGTCATCGCCGAAATCGAATCGCGCCCGGCGTGGATCGCGGACCTCGCCCGTCGCACCGGCACGGCCATCGCCTTGCAGGCGACGCCCGCGCTCGCCATATCCGCCGGCCATGTCCAAGCCCGCCACGCGTAACCTTTGCCCGGTCTGCTCCGCACCCACGGTCGCCGCGCAGGCGCCGTTCTGCTCGCAGGGGTGCCGCGACCGCGACCTGCTGCAATGGCTGGGCGACGGCTACAGGATTCCAGGCCCGCCTGTCGATCCGGGGCTAGACACGCCCGATTCCCGCGACTAAAGGCAGCGCTCTTTCGCGCGCCAAGCCGCGGGAATGCCTAGGTAGCTCAGTTGGTAGAGCATGCGACTGAAAATCGCAGTGTCGGCGGTTCGATCCCGTCCCTAGGCACCACTTCTTCCCTCTTTGACCAAGCCATGCATTTTCAGCAGGCCACGCTGCGATCAGGCTGACGCGCGTCGCGTGACGGCCGGCGCTGGGACACATGCGTCGCGCGCCGACGGATCGGCCTGCCGCCGGGCATCCGATACGGACTCGACCTCGGTGGCGAAGCATTCGATCATCGCAGCCCGTGCCGAAACGGTCAGCGCCAGATAGGTGCGGCGGCGGTCGGTCGGGTCGGGCGTCCGGGTGAGCACCCCTTCCCGGTGGAGGCGGCGCACCCATCGCAGCGCAGTCGACACCGGCACCTCGGCGGCCAGGCACGCGCTCTTCACGCTGGTCTTCGCGCCGTTCAGCTCGTTGGCGAACACTTCCAGCAATATGTCCCAGGCTGGATCGCAGAACGTTCCTTTGGGAAACAGCGCGTCACGTTGCCGTCTGTCCAGCACATGCAGGCGGACGGCGGCGAGCAGGTCTTCGTCCCGACTGTCGGCATGCCGCTGCGCTGTATCCAACGCCGAAAACGCCGCGACGCCCGGATCGGCCAGCAGCGATCCGCCACGCCCCTGGGCCGGGGACGCCGCGGGGAACACGCTGGCCCAGCCACGCCGCGTGACAACCAGGTGATCGACCAGGCGGATACCTAGCGCTTCGGCACCGCTGGCCAGACTCTGCGTCACCGCCAGGTCCGCGGCGCTCGGCGCACACTTTCCGGACGGGTGATTGTGCGCCACCACGATTCCCGATGCCTCCAGTTCCAGCGCCCGCGACAGGACACTCCGCGGATGCAGGGGCACTTCATCGGGCGTTCCGCGCGCCAGCCGTTCCTCGGCGATCAGCCGCCCGGCAGCGTCGAGGTACAGCAGACGCACTGATTCGACCCGTTCATAGGCCAGGTGCAGGTTCAGATAGGCCTTCAGGTCCGCCGCGCCCGACAATACCGGCCGGACCTCCAGCGCCGATACGGTCGCCCGCCGCAGCGCCCGGCTTACCACCCGGAGCAGCCGGGCGGCGGCTTCGCTGCCCGTTGCGCGTCGCAATCGTTCGGTCGGCGCGGCAAGAACCTCCGCCAAGGTGCCGAATTCCGCGATCAGCGCGTCCGCCCTCGCCCCGGCCGTCGATCGGTCTAGCGGTTCGAGGAGTTCGACCAGGACGGCTCGGCACCGAGACGCCTCTCGCGGGCGACATGGCGCAAGGTTCCGAGCGCCAGCAAGACCAGCATCGGATAGGCCCAGGCGATACGGCTCAGCCAGTAGAGCAGCGGGAGCAGCGAGGGCTCGGCGAGCTTCAGGAAATGCCCCATCAGCTGCAAAAGCTGCATCGCCGCCATCGGGATCGGCCATTGCCGGTTCGCCCGCAGAGCGATCAGGACGAGCGGGATCAGCATCGCCAAGTCGACCAGCAACACCCCGACCGGGATGCCGACCACCTGCCAGCCCGTCCGAAACGCGAGGCGAGAGAGCGGGAAGGCCAGGAGGAAGAGAATCCCCACCATCCTTTCCGGGCCCCCGCCCTTCGCGATCGCGTAGAGGCAGCACGCCAGCCAGAAGGCGACGAAGCCGATCAATAGGGTCATTCCGACCTTCGACCATCACGATGCGTTCCCGTCAATGCGAACTAGGCGACGGATCGCAGGTTCGTCGCCGGCGCATTCGCCGAGGCGAAGGGACACGAGCTGTCGGGGCCCCAGGGCAGTTCCTCCGAACTCATCGAGACCTTTGCCACCGCGTCCAGGCCCCCGTGGGCGGCGAGCAACGCGCGACGGCTGTCGAACTGCGCCATCACCATCTTTTCGATATCGTCGAGGATCCGCTGCGCGACGCGAATGGGCACACCGGTCGATGCGCGGCCCGACATCGCCTTCGACAGCAACGTCCCCGCGGCGGCCAGCGCCGCATCGCTCGCATCCTCGACCGCGAGCACCGCGTCCGCCACATCGCGGAACGCCGCTGCACCGCGAACCCGGGTCCGATCGATCGTCCTGCTCATTTCACCTGTCCCCTATGCCTGGCGCGTGTCAGCGCATTGTGAGCGGAGGACGACCGGATCGGACGTTCTCCGCTCACGACGCTGGACGGCCGGGCAGGCAACGGACCACCCCGAGAAAATGCGCCCCTGCAATAACTCGGGGGGTCGTGGGGGGGGGGGCGGTCGGACCCTTAGCGGGCGGCGTCGCGCAGAGCGCTGGCGATTGCGGCGATGGCACCCAGCGACGCGCTGAAGGTCAGTAGCGCAAGACCCGCCACGACGACGCACGCCAGGATCAGCGAGGCTCGCGTCAGGGCGGACCAACCTTCGGGACGCGAGCCGTTGAGGATCTCGCGCATCACGCGGGCAATCGGATGCGCGGTTTCGAACTGCGCAGTGCGGACCCCGGAATCTTCCAGTACCGATCGCTGCTGCGGCGGCGGCAAGTCCTGCGGATGGACCGGCGCGGCGACCGTTACCATCGCATCCGCCGGCGCCGGCGATGCCGCGGTGGCCATCGCGTCAGGCCGATCCATCTCGGCGAACAGCAGCGCGGCGTGCCGCCGGTCACGCGCGCCGAGAATCGCCACCGCCTCGCGCACATAGCCGTTCACGGTCCCGGCCGAGATATCCAGGTCGCGTGCGATCTCGTCGGTGCTCTGCAACGCACGGACGCGGCGAAGGCATTCCGCCTGACGCGGCGACAAAGGGGGCCTGTTCGATCCGGGCATGACGTCAAGATAGATTAGGTCCCGGGCGCGCGTTTTGAAAGGCCCTTGGAGCGTGATGGCACGGGTTTCGACCCACAGTGATTGCCCCTGCGACGGGCCGATTTTGCTCCGTGCCGTCGTCTCTCCTATCCACGAACCAAAATCGGCTCCGTCATGGGTGGGCAAAACCATGTCTTCATGCCGTCGGCAAACGTTTCACGCGCCCGCCCGCCCGCGCTATCCATCGTCATGCGCTGCGCGCGCGGTCGATCTGCTCCAGCGACTTGCCTTCGTTGCGAGGCGCCCAGACCATGCCGATGACGCCCGACGCGACCAGGAAACCGGTCAGGATCCAGGCGAGGACGGTAAAGTCATATGCCGCAAGCGTCGGCACCGCGAGGCTCCAGATACCGAGCCCGATGCGTACGATGGCGAAGGTCAGCCCCTGCGCGGTCGAGCGGATCGCGGTCGGAAACAGTTCCGCCGACCAGAGCTGGAAGAAGCTTTGCGCGCCGAACCCGCCGGCCACACCCATGATCACGATGTGCGCGATGACGATTTCGAGACGGAAGCCGAAAATGGCGAGCAAGGCCATACCGACGACATGCAGGCCCGCCGAAATGCCAAACAGCGTCCGCTGGTTCACCCGATCCGACAGCGTCATGAAGATGCCCAGGATCGACAGCATCCCGATCAGGAAATAGCTCGCCGGCAGCATCGTGGCGGTCCATTCCGGCAGGTTGTTCCGTTCGATCAGATAGGGCGTGAAGAATCCGTTGTACCCCGCCCAGAGGTTCCAAAACCCGTACATCGCCGCAAGGAACAGGACCGATCCCAGATAGGGCGCGCGCAGCAACTGGCGCCAGTCGCGCTGAAGCCGGTTTTCGGCGGAAGCGGCCTGCGCGTCCTCCCACCGCCGCGACTCGCGCATCTTGGACCGCAGGAACGTCAGCGCGAGCGCCAGCACCAGCAGGTGGATGAACAGCCAGCGCACGCCATCCAGGCCGAAGGGCTTCAGGAAATAGGCGGCGACCAGCACCGCGACGGGCCCCAGATACCAGAGCAGCTGCGCCACACCCGAATGCGCGCCCCGCTTGTCGTCGGGTGCCTGCTCCGCGATCAGGGACCAGGATGCTGGAATATCCGCGCCGACCGCAAGGCCGACCAGCACGAACCCCAGCACGATCATCCACGGCGCGGAGGCAAAGACCAGCCAGGCCATGCCGAATGCGTAGAACAGCATGTCGTACTGATAGATCTTCTTGCGGCCGAACCGGTCGCACAACACCCCACCGATCAGTGCGCCGACCCCTGCCGAGATCGCGTTCGCGCTGAACGCGGCGATCAGGCCGATGAAACTGTCGGACAGACCATAGACGTCTTTCCACAGCGCCAGTGCGACCGATCCCGCGACGATCGAGCCGGCATCGATGTAGTTGGCCAGCCCGGCCAGGATCGTATCCCGCCAGCTTTCGGTCTGTTGATCGGACACGTCCGTTTCCCCTCCATGATCGTGCGATGGATCGGCGCTTGGCGATCCGACCCGCTACGTCCTACACTATGGCTATACATCCCGTTTGATGGGAGCAAGAGGAGAGGGATTATGAAGGCTATCCGCACGATACTGTCGCTGACGCTTGGCACACTGGCCGCCGCATCGGCGATGACACCGGTAACCGGGCGGGTGGTCGCAATAAATCGGGCCGCCGAACCGGTAACGGCTGCGCGGATCGCGCTGTTGCCGGTAAGGGATCGTGCCGTCTGGTCCGCGTATCTCACCCGCTCGCAGGCGCAGATGCGCGCGGACAAGGCCGCGCTGGCAGCCGAGCGGACGCCCGGCCGGCCGATCCCGCCGCAACCGGCGACCGGCAATGGCGAAAAGACGATGCCGCTCGACCGTGCCTCGGCCTGGTATGCGGGGGCGGAGGCCCGGCGCATCGCCGACGTCATCCTGAGTTTCCAGATCCCGTCGGGCGGCTGGGGCAAGAATCAGCCGCGCGACGGCGCCGTGCGCCAACCGGGACAGCTCTATATTTCGAACAATTCGAACCAGGCGGCGACGCCGGGCGATTTCGACGCGCCGGGGGCGTGGCACTATGTCGGCACGATCGACAATGATGCGACGATCACCGAAACCCGCTTCCTGGCCAAGGTGGCCGCGGCGGTGCCGGGCGCGATCGGGGAGCGTTATCGCGCGGGTGCGACCCGCGGACTACGCTACCTGCTCGCCGCGCAATACCCCAATGGCGGGTGGCCGCAGGTGTGGCCGCTGGAGGGCGGCTATCACGACGCCATCACGCTGAACGACAATGCGATGGCACAGGTTCTGACGCTGATGAGCGATGCCGCCGCCGGGCACGGCGACTTCGCCATGCTGCCTGTCGCGCTGAGGCGGGACGTCGCGGCCGCCGCGACCCGCGGCATTGACTGCATCCTGCGTATGCAGGTGATCGTGAACGGTCGAAAGACCGGCTGGGGCCAGCAGCACGACGCGCTGACCCTGCGCATCACCTCCGCCCGAAACTACGAACCCGCCGCTCTCGCCGCCCCCGAAAGCGCGGCTGTCATCCGCTACCTGATGGCGCTGCCACAGCGCACGCCCGCGATAACGGCTGCGATCGATGCCGGCGTCGCATGGCTGAAATCCAGCGCGATCGTGGGACAGGCGTGGCGCGACGCCGGCGATGGTCGGGGCCGGCGCCTGGTCGCCGATCCTACGGCACCGCTGCTGTGGTCGCGCTTCTACACGGTCGACGGAAATACGCCGATCTTCGGCGATCGCGACAAGACGCTGCATGACGACGTGATGGAGCTCAGCCCCGGCCGTCGTCGCGGATACGCGTGGTTCGGAACCGCGCCGCGGGCGGTGCTCGACGCCTACGCCCGCAGTCGCTGACCTAGATCAGCACGGTTTTTCGCGTCCGCATCGTATCACTAATAAAAACCTGTTTCCAATTGATGGGATTTTCGATACAAATATCTCCGTCGAAACCGGTGTCAGGCTCAACAGGGCCAATGTCGGGACCGCGACAGGGGAGATCGTCGAAGCCGTGATGTGACGGAGTGTTGCCTGTGTCCGGCATGTGCCGGGCCAGCGACGCCGTGCGTCCGGCCGCGGCGATCAGCGAACCGGCGAAATGCCGGGCGGAGGAGAGGACATCATGAAGGACACCGCGGCCCATCGCAGCGCAGCGCGCACCGGCGCATCGCTGCTCGCTCTAACGATCGCCGGCGTGTTCGCCGTACCGGGCATTGCGCAGACTACGGGGACGCCGGCATCGCGACCATCGTCCAGCGGCACCGCGCCCGCGCAAACCGCCCCCGTCGCCGGGCCCGGCATCGCCAACAGCACGGTTCCCAATAACGAGATGATGTCCGGCCCGCTGGCTGCGACCGCCACGCAGACCGTGTCGCCCGACCTAGAGGAAGCCGCTCGCGAGGGCGAAGTTATCGTGACGGGTGTCCGCAATGCCGAGGCGTCGGCCATCGCGCGCAAGCGCACGGCGCGAACCGCCCAGGATTCGATCGTCGCCGACGACGTCGGCCAGTTTCCCGACAAGAATGCGGCAGAGGCCATCTCGCGCATCGCCGGCGTCGCGCTGGATGTCTCGGACTCGGGCGAACAGGGCGGCTTCACCATCCGCGGCCAGTCGGCGGACCTGATCCGCGTCGAAGTGGACGGTATGACGTCCCTTTCGGCAAACGGCGACCCCGGCGGACGCGCGGCGGGGGTCGGTGAAATCTCGTCGGACCTCATCAAGAGCGTCGATGTGGTCAAGGGCCAGACCGCCGACATGACGCCGGGGGGCGTCGGCGGCACGGTCAGGATCGAGCAACGTACTGGCCTCGACTTCAAGGAACCGTTGTACCGCCTCAATCTCCAGGGGGCCTATCAGACGCTCAGCCAACGACTGACACCACGGATCAACGGCATCGTCACCCAGAAGTTTTTTGGCGGGGACGTCGGCATACTCCTCAGCGGAACGTACGAAGCGCAGAATATCGGTACCGATTATGCGCGCGTGGCAGACAAGGGAGCTGGCTATCTGCCGCTGGGCGATCTCGACAATTCGCCACAGAAGAGCTTCACCCAGGCGTTCGATCCGATCGCGGCGGCGGTGACGACGAAAGCGGGCTGCGCCAACCTGACCACGACCGGCATCAACAGCCGCCTGAACTGCTACGCGCAGTGGGAGGATTTCGTCCCCTCACTACCCCGTCCCGGCCGACAGATTCGCGACGACAAGCGATTGTCGATCCAGGCACGCATCGACTGGCGCGTGAACCGCGATCTGACGGTGTTTGCGTCCTACAACCCCAATATTCGCCGGGTATCGTCGCAGGATTATAACTGGAGCGTCGCGACCCCTACTGGCTCCATCAACACAAGTGGTGTCACGACCAGCAACATCACCAACGCGGTCGTGAACGCGAATCATTACGTCACCGCGTTCGATTTCGTCCGCGGTCAGGGTGTGACCACACTGAACGTCACCAGCCAGGTTCGAGATATTCAACGACGCATCTCGCAGCATTATGCCCAGACCGGCGCGGATTTCTATTCCGGACCATGGACGATCAAGGGGCGCGCGCAATTCAGTCTTTCGACCAACGAGCGCGAGGACGAGGCATTCTCGATTCTCGCACCGATCGATCGGGCGAGCTACAGCCGGCTCGACAGCGGCTTGTGGACGATCAAGATCCCGAACGTCGACCTATTCAGCGCACCATCCTATTATCCGGTACTAGGCGCAAACGGTCTGAGCGCGACATCGCAGCTCGAATACACGCCGCAGGCGGACAAGAACAAGGAATGGAATTTCCAGCTCGACGGGGAGCGGACGTTCGAGAATTTCGGACCGATCACGCGCATCAAGGCGGGCATCCAGCATCGGATGTACAACAACGAAAGCCGGCGCGAACCGGGTTTCCAGATCTCGCCGGGCATCGTGCTGTCTCGGGCTCGCAGCCTTGATCTGCTGCGCTTCTGCGATCCTGCCGCCGCCCCCGCCAGCGCGCCGTGCCAGTTCGGATCGACAAGGCGTACGACGACGGCCGGGACGACGGACCAGACCTATAAGATCCACACCCTGACCCGGGAGCAATATCAGGACCTGATCAATTCCAGTCTGATCGGTTTGCCGGGATCACAATTTTTCGGCGGCGCGCCGGGACGCGGCGACCTGATCTCCAGCTGGGGCACCTATGATGTCGGGGTCTTCCTGGCCAAACTGCGTCAAATCGCGGACCTCAGCGATCACGATCCGGATTGCTTGTACTCTTGCCGTGCATCCGACGGAAATACCTACGATCGAGCGACCTACCTGACGGACGAGCAGACATCGTCGGCCTATGCGATGTTCGATTTCGAGGTGCGTCCGTTCAATATGCTGGTGAACGGCAACGCCGGCGTGCGGTATCAGCGGATCAAGGTCGCCGCGCAGCCGGTTATCGATTTCAGCCGGCGCGTGGCGACGCCGATCACGACACCCTTTCCCGGGTATACGATCGAAAACCAGCTCATCCGGCGCGAAGTGGGACAGGTCAACCGGACCAGCGAGGATTGGCTGCCCAGTGTCAACGTCGCCGCCTGGCCGATCGAAGGCAAGCTCGGACTGCGTTATTCCTGGGCACTTCAGCGCGCCAGACCCAGCATCACTCAGCTTACCGGCAGCAGCGTAGCAACCTGCGGTATCGTCGATCCGGCGCAGCGTGCGGCATTAGAGGCATTCCTGGCCGCAAACCCTGGAGCGATTCAGGACGACGACCCCAACACCGACGACAGCACCGAGGCCAGCTCGGTCCTGAACAACTTCGTGAACCGGTGTTCGGGGCGGATCGGCAATCCGGAGCTGAAGGGATATGGCGCGACGACGCAGAATCTGTCGCTGGAATGGTACCCCAATCGCGACACGCAGCTGACGGCCGCTGTCTACCAGATCGATGTCCGCACGGGACGGCCCGAAACCGTCAACATCGGCGCATATGAGTTGAGCGGGGATGTGTACGAGGTCGGGACCTATCGCGACGGACCGAGCGGCTTGCGCCAGCGGGGCTTTGAAATTGCGGGCCGCACCGCCTTTTCCTTCCTGCCCGGCTTCCTTCGCTACCTCGGCGGTGGATTCAACTATTCGTTCACCAAATCGAACGAAAAGACGACGATCATCGATCCGTGGACCAACAAGGCGATGCCGCCGCGGTCTCAATCGAAATATTATTACAACATCAATCTGTGGTATGACGATGGAAAGCTCAACACGCGCGTAGCCTATCAGCGCCGCGCGAGTTATTTTGATATCTTCGACGCCGAAACAACCAGCCGAGTACCCAACTTCCCCGGCGTTACCGGTTCGGCAACTGCCACATCCTATTTCAAATATGTCTCACCGATTTTCAAGAACGGCACCGAGACGCTGGACGCCAGGGCATCGTATTCGATCAACAAGAATTTCCAGCTCTTCGTCGAAGGAAAAAATCTGCTGGGTACGACGATCGAAAAATACGCACCCGCCGAATATCGCGATGCGGGCGACGCCCCGTATCTTTACGACTCCCTCTACGCCGGCCGCACCTTCTACGGTGGTGCGATCATCACCTTCTGACGGATCCCCCTCCCGGGGTCCCCTTGGCCCGGCTTCCTTCGCGGGAAGCCGGGCATTTTTACTGCTCGATCGTCGCGGCGAGCAATCCGATGACGACGTCGTTGGCGCGGGCGCGCACGGTCAGGGACTTGAGCGGGCGGGCGGGATCGAGTGCCAGGCCGAGCACGGTCGCGGCACCGCCCTTCACGCGCTGTTCGCTACCCTCACCGCCCCCGGCGGCGCCCCCGCGGCGGACGCGGGCGGTGGCCAGGTCGATGCGCAGCGGCATCGGCCCCGCCACGCGGAACTGATAGTCGTCGACCAGGTAATCGCGCTCGATCGGCCACCAGGTCGTCGGATTGACCAGCGCCAGACACGCGGTACCGCCGTCGGCATAGGTCGCCACGACCTCGCCATTGTCGATCCGGCTCTGCATCGCGTTCGTGGTGCCGGCCATCAGCAGACGCAGGAACCGGCCGCTGCCGGTCAACGGCACCGTCACCTCGGCGGGATAGTTCGCCCATTGCGACACGAACAGCGCGTTGCGGCCCGTCGTGGGCGTCGCGAACCTGCCCCCATCGGGCAATCGCACTTCGCCGCCGCTCGAACGAAGGCCGCGATCGTCGATGTCCGCCTGCGCATTGACATGCCCCGCCCAGGCGCCGAGCCCCTGGGCCGGTAGCGCGAGCGATGCGAACGGAGAACGCGGCGTTGTGTATTTGCCCGCCGCGAACAGGGCCGTCACGTCGTCGTTGAAGGCGTGCGTCAGGTCGACAGGCCGTTGGGCGCCGGTGGGCGCGCGATCGACGACCGTAGCGACCGCGGGGCGCGACCGGGCGGGACCGATCGGTGCCCACCACGTCATCGCGGCCTGCCGCTTTCGCACGAAGCCCGTCCCCGACCCGCTCGTGGCAGCGATCGGCTTTCCGGACCAGTCGAGCTGGACGGTCGCCTCGGCGGCGATCGGCACGTCGATCAGGATCGCAGGCGCGCCGACCGCGTGGATATCCGGTATCCAGCGTACCGGCTTTCCACCGACGGTCACGCGCACCCCGTCCAGCCGCGCGGGGAGGCGAAGGCGCAGCGTCGTGAAGCGCGCGCCCGTCTGTCGGACCGTCCAGCGATCGCCCCTGCCCTGCCGCCGATAGGTGACGGCGACATCGGGGTGGGCAAGATCGGCACGGTCCCAGCCCATCGGCAGCCCCGGTCGCAGCGTCAGCCGCCCGGCCAGCGCATCGGGTGCCACGCCGAACAGCCCCTCGACGATGGTCCGCCCCATGACGCCTGACCCGTCGGCGAAATCGCGCTGCGCCTCTCGCCGATAGACATCGAGATAGTTCATCGACCCCACGTTGCCCGGGCTGATCCCCATGTACATGCTGGCGAGCAGCGCGCTCTTGGCCAGCGTATAGGCATCCTCGCCGCGTCCCGCCTGCCACAGCGCGAGGGCGGTATGGAGGTTTTCCCCCATCACGACGTTGTTGACCGACCAGGTGTAGGGCATCCAGTCGGTCGAGGCGTGCACGCCGTACGCACGGTCCGCCGGCACGCCGGCACCCGCGACCGGCAGCCGCGGCGTGTCGCGCAGGACCGCATCGGCCATCCGCCATGCCTCCTGCGGGGTCGGTACGCCGGAATCGACGACGTGGTAGAAGCTCCACAGCCCGGCGCTCGGATGGACCCGTCGCTCGCCCAGCCAGTCGCGATACTCCGCGAAGCTGCCCGATTGCGGCTGCCATAGTTCACGGCGCATCGCCGTGCCGATCGCCGCGGCTTCGCGCTCGTACGGCACGGCATCCTTGCCCAGCGCGCGGGCGATCCGTGCAGCCTGACGGTTGTGGAACAGGTTGTAGGCCGACGCATAAGCGACGCCGCCGCCCGAATATTGGATGTCGTCGCTCGCCCAGATCTGGGCATAGGCCTCGTACAGCGGCCCGCCGGGGAAGGGCCGGCGGAACAGGCGACGTTCCCAGGCGAGATGGCGCTCGATCACAGGCCATGCCTCGCGCGCGAAATCTAGATCGCCGGTCCAGGCAAGGTGCCGGAACAGCGCGTCGATGAAGACCGCGTTCATGTCGTAGTGCGAATTCGACAGGTCACCGTTCGAATGCAGCGCGGTTTCGTTGCGGGCGAGATTGCTGTCGGCATCGGCCGGTGGGATCGCAACCGGGACGGCCGAGACATTCTGTCGCGGCAGCCACGCCCGGAAATTCGCCCGCGCCCGATCATGCCAGCCGAGCGCGTCGAGTGCATAGGGACCGCGCCAGCCGAGCAGCTTCGTCCGCCACGCGACCGCACCGTGCATGATCGCCGACTGCGGCGCGTCCCACACCGCGTCCGCCGCGATGTTCAGCGCGCCGACCGCGGCATCGAGCCAAGGGTCGGGCGTCGTGATCCGCACACGGTTGCGAACCTCGGCGGCATGGACGCGGGCGGCGTCGAACACCGCTGGCAGCTCCGCCGGTACATAGGGTGCCGCGAGCGGCGGCAGCGGGGCGGCGGCACGGCGATCGGCGCTGACCGCGGCATAGGTCGACAGGTCCGCATTGGCAGAGGGTGCGTAAGCCGTGCGCTGGACGACGAGGTAGGCTGGCGTCGCGCTGAGCGAGAGCGATCCGGTGACGACCGGGCGGGCTGCGGCGTCCTGGTCGCGGGCGAACAACCGGTCGGCAGCGTCCCAATTTTCACCGGCGGCGACGCCATCGACGTCGCCGTTCAGCGTCGCCCCGGTGATCTGCCCCGGTGGTCCGGCGAGCGTGAAGCGGTCCGCGCCATCGCGCTTGGCGATGTTCTTGTCGGCGAAGGCGGCGCGGAAGCCGAACCAGTCGCTGATCGGCACGCTTTCGGTGCCGATATCACCGTCGCGCTTGCCGCGCTGGCCGTTCACGCCGCCGAATGCCCAGCGCAGCGTCGTGCCGGTGCGCAGGCCTATGCCGGTGACCCGCACCCCCGCACCCTCGGTCGCGGCCAGCGCGACGACGGTGAGCGTGATCTCTCCGCCATCCAGTCTCGGGTCGGTGATGCAATAGTCGAGCTCGCCCGGGCGGTAGCGGGTCGCGATGGTCTTCGCATCGTGCAGCCACCAACGCGTCCCGTCCGCCGCCTGCACCGCGAAGCGCAGATTGCCCCCGCGGCCCGGCAGGTAGAGCACGAACTCCGGCCGATCGCCGCCATCGACGCGAAAGGCGGTATTGCCGCCATACAACGGGCGGTTGAACCGCTCGATGCCGTTTTCGATGACGAAGGCGTCTCCGTCGGGCCGATAGCGGACCGGGCGTTCGAGCGTGCCCTTGCGGTTCGGCTGGACGCCTTCCGTCGCGACGAGGGTTTGCGCCCCGGCCGGCACCGCCGACGTCAGGAGCGAGGTCGCGAGCAACAGGTGGCGGAGGGTCATGGAGTTACCTTGTCTATCAACAAAACCGTTCGTGCTGAGCTTGTCGACGCACCGTACTTCGTGCCGACAGCGTATCGTGTGCGGATCGAAGAGCGGGGCTTCGACAGGCTCAGCACGAACGGGGGGGGGTGGTTCAGCCCTTCACCCGCGCCTGCCACGCCGGGTACGCTGCGATCGCGCGCTTGGGCACATCCATCCACCAGCTGTACCCGTTGCGACGCCCCTCCGAGATGAGGTTCACGTCGTCGTGGATCGACTTGTCCTTGTCGCCGAAGATCGGCTTGCCGGTGACGAGGTCGTAGTTGCGCGACCAGAGCGGCCCTGCCCCGGGTTTCGGCAGCAGCTTACGTCCCTCGGCCGTGCGCGTGAAAGCCACGTCGTACACCGCGACCGATGTCAGCCATGCGACACCGGCATCGATCGCTGCGCGTACCGCAGGGGTCGGGCGGGGCTGCCGCATCAGGAACATCAGGATGTCGGTCGTCTCGCCGCTGGCGATCGATCGGGGTTCGTAGTTGCGGGCGGAGATGGGCGCGAGCGTGAGCGCATCGACCTGCTGCGGCCAGCCGGTCAGCCGACCGTTCTGGCGGACCTGCGCGCGCAGGATGACGT
The DNA here is from genome assembly GCA_035709645.1 of Sphingomonas sp. Classification (GTDB taxonomy): domain Bacteria; phylum Pseudomonadota; class Alphaproteobacteria; order Sphingomonadales; family Sphingomonadaceae; genus Sphingomonas. The sequence goes on along the minus strand of DASTEN010000292.1, from coordinate 524 downwards.
CGGTCGCCCGCGCGACGGCGGTGCGCGCCTCGGCGCGCAGGTCGGCGGGGACGAAGCGATACTGCACGTCTTCCGCCACATCCTCCAGCAGCATCGCGACCAGCGCCACGCCATTGTCGTTGAAGGTGATGCCGTCGTGGAAGCCCCCTTCCAGCGGATAGACCTGCGGCCAGCCGCCGTTGGGATATTGCGCCGTGAGCAGATAGCGCACCCCCTTCACGAAGCTGGCACGGTAGCGATCGCCATCGTGGCCGGGCAATGCGGCGGCGAGGCGGCCGAGATAGTGCATCTCGTGCGTGGTCGCATCATTGTCGATCGTACCGACGAAGGTCCAGAAGCGGTCGACCGGCGCGTCGAAGTTGGTCGGGTCGAGCACCATCGTCTCGGCATCGTTGGCGAATCGCTGGCCGCGCAGGCGCGTCGGTCCGCCGCGGTCCTGGTTCTTGCTCCAGCCGCCCGCCGGCGTCTGGAAGCTCACGATGGTGTCGCCGATCCGCTTCGCCTCTACCGATGTGTACCACGCC
>DASTEN010000291.1:0-3014 GCA_035709645.1 Sphingomonas sp. | reverse complement strand
TGCCGCATTTCATCTTCTCGTCGACGGCGGCGACCTATGGCACGCCGGAGCGGGTGCCGGTGCAGGAGGGCGATCCCAAGGCGCCGATCAATCCGTACGGCATGTCGAAGCTGATGACCGAGATCATGCTGAAGGACATCGCGGCCGCGCATCCGATCAACTATTGCGCGCTGCGCTACTTCAACGTGGCGGGGGCCGATCCGGCGGGCCGTTCGGGGCAGTCGACGGTGGGGGCGACGCACCTCATCAAGATCGCGGTCGAGGCGGCGACGGGCAAGCGTGGCCATGTCGGCGTGTACGGCACCGATTTCGCGACGCGCGACGGGACGGGCGTGCGCGATTACATCCACGTCACCGATCTTGCCGCCGCCCACGTTCATGCGCTCGAACTGCTGATCGCCAACCCGGGCGAGAGCCACTTCCTGAACGCCGGCTACGGCAAGGGCTTTTCGGTGCTCGAAGTACTCGACGCGGTCGACCGGGTGACCAACATGACGATCGACCGGCGGATGGAGGGGCGCCGCGCGGGCGATCCCGATGCGCTGATCGCGGACAATTCGGCCATCCTGGCAACCTTGCCATGGCGGCCGCAGCACGCCGACCTGGACGGGATCGTCAGGGATGCGCTGGCATGGGAGCGGCGGCTGGCAGAACGCGGCGCCTGAGCCGCGCGCCGATCAACCACCACATCGCTGCCCACAAAGTCCCGAAACTCCAGCCGGCCAGCACGTCGCTGGGCCAATGGACGCCCAGATAGACGCGGCTGAACCCGATCGCGCCGACCAGCAGGATCGCGCCGGCGAGCAGCACGTTACGCGTCGCGGCACCCTTCACGACCTGGCTGCCGATCGCGACGATCGTCAGATAGACGATCGCGCTGTTCGCGGCATGGCCGCTGGGGAAACTGTTGCCGGTGACCTGAACCAGGTGATCGACGATCTCCGGGCGGGGGCGTCCCACGTGCAGCTTCATCTGGGTGACGGCCCAGGCCCCGCTGATCGTGGCGGCAGCCGTCAGCGCAGCGGTCAGCCACAGTCGCCGCGATACGAGCAGAGCGATCGTCGCGATGACGACGAGCGTCAGGACCGTCGTCCCGCCGGTCGCGGTGATATCGACCATGGCGTCGTGCAGCCAGGACGGCCCGATCGGCTGGCCGGTGTCCCCTGGCACCCGCAGCGCCAGGATGATGCGCGGGTCGAACGAAAACCCGCCCCGCCTGTCGACGATCGCGCCCAGGACGAGCAGCAGCGCGATCGCCACCGCCCCGCACACCGCCGCCCAGAGCAGGACGGGCGGATGCCTGACGCCGCGGGCGATGGTTTCTTCGGGCGACAGCGACGGGGTCAGGTCTTGGGTAGGCACCCCTCGGGTCTAGGCGCGCAGGGCCTAGCCCGGCAATCCATGATCGCCGGCAAAGGCCAGGTACATGCCGAGCCAGTCGATCGCCTGCCCGTTCCTGCGCGGCGCGGGCGGGCCGTGGCCGCCACGGTCGAAGACGTGCAGTTCGCTGGGAATCTTCGCGGCGACCAGGCCCGAATACATCAGCAGGCTGTTCGCGGCGGGCACGGTCTTGTCATCCGTGTTGGTCGTGACGAAGCAGGGGGCTGCGTCGGCCGGAATGTCGAGCTGAGCCGAGTAGCGCCGCTGCCACGCCGCGTCCGTCAGCCGCGCGCCCAGCAATTCGCGACGCGATGACGCGTGGACGCCTTGGTCGAGCATCGTGACGACCGGATAGAACAGCCCCGCCACGGTGGGGCGCGGCGATTGCGTATCCGCGGCGTCGACCGGGTCGTAGGTCTTGAGCGCGAATTGGGTCGCGATCCGCGCGGCAAGATGCCCGCCGGCGGAAAAGCCCATCACGCCGATCTTGGACGGGTCTATCGCCCAACGCCTGCCCGCGCCCGCGCGGATCAGCCGGATCGCGCGCTGCGCATCCTGCAGCGGTGCATCGGGACCCGCCGTCCAGCCGTCATGCGGCAGGCGGTAGAGGAGTTCGAACACGGTATAGCCGCGCTTGGCGAGGTCGATCGCCATCGCACCCGGCTCTCGCCGCGTCGCGACGCGGGTGTAGCCGCCGCCCGGGATCACCAGCAGCGCAGCGCCGTTGGGTCTGGCCGGGCGGGCGACGACGACGACCGGATCGCCGACGCTGGTCCAGGCGAGGTCGCCCGGCGTCTTCGACCGCTGGATGATCACGTCCTTGACGCCCGCCGCGGGTTCGCCGGGCGGGCGGCCGGGCCACAGCGGGATACGTTCGGGCACGGGGGATGCGGCTTGCGCCAGAACCGGTCCGGCGACCAGCGTCGCGGCACCGGCGCCGATCAGCAGCGAGCGTCGATCAATTGCCATCGGGACGAACTCCACTGGTGCGCGCGCTGGGCGCAAGGACGAAGGTCTCCGGCGCCGGCGGACGTGCCGGGTCGAAGGGCTTCAAATCAATTTGGAGGTGCGTGGCGAGCGGCAGCCGCGCATCGGCCATGCCCTGCGCTACCGCGCGTGCCAGCACCCAGGCGCCATAGTTGTTGTGGTGCGTCGCATCCTTGCCGCCGTCGTTGAAGGCGAGCGGCGCACGCGCGTTGCCCAACGATTCATAGACGCGGATGCTGGCGGCGTTCAGATCGATAACCGGCACTTTCTCCTCTGCCGCCACCGCCTTCACCGCGGCGGCATAATCGCCGAGTGTCGTACGGATACGCCCGTCCGCGCTCCAGTTGCGGCGCTCGGGCGAGGTGACCAGGATCACGCCCACCCCGCGTCGGCGGAATTCGTCGATGAAGACGCGCAGCCAGCTGCGGTAGGTCGTGTCCGCGGCGGCAAAGGTCTGCGGCCAGTTCGCCTTCTGGTCGTTGTGGCCGAACTGTATCATCGCCGTGTCGCCCGGCTTCACGCTTTCGAGCACCTTGGCGAAGCGCTTGGCCATGACGAAAGACTTCATCGATTCGCCGGACTCAGCGTGGTTCGCGACCGCGATATCGGGTTTGAAGAAGGCGGGGAGCATCTGGCCCCAGCTCGCG